>NZ_LFKW01000061.1:0-54110 GCF_001040865.1 Cellulomonas sp. A375-1
GTGAAGGGTTCGGTGAACGGCTCTGTGAACGGTTCGGTGAACGGGTTGGCGCCCAGCGCCTCCGTGAACGGCTCCGTGAAGGGCTCGGTGAACGGCTCCGTGAACGGCTCCGTGAACGGCTCCGTGAACGGCTCCGTGAAGGGCTCCGTGAACGGGTTGGCGCCGAGTGCCTCGGTGAAGGGCTCCGTGAAGGGTTCGGTGAACGGCTCCGTGAACGGCTCCGTGAACGGCTCCGTGAAGGGCTCGGTGAACGGGTTGACGCCGAGTGCCTCGGTGAACGGTTCCGTGAAGGGCTCGGTGAACGGCTGGGCCGCTGCGCCGGCCGGTCGGGATGCCCCCTGCGCACCCCGACCAGCCGACTGAGCGGACCCTGCGCCGAGCCCCGTCGGCCGCCCGTTCGTCGCGCCCGGCTCGTGCCCGTCAGCACGGGCCGCGTTGCGCAGCCCGTCCCGCCAGGTGGGCGTCGCCGCGACGACCGCGACCCCGAGCGTGTCGAGCACGACGTCGATCGGGTTGGCGACGGAGAAGCTCCCGTCGTCCTCGCCGGCCCACAGCAGGCCGACGACGGCGCCGGTCGCGTCGACCACGACCGACCCGGAGTCCCCGCCTGCCGAGAAGCGCTCGTGGCCCTCGACGGGCTCGACCCGGATCTGGTCGCGCAGCGTCCGCAGCCCGACCCCGGGGCCGAAGTCCACGGCGGTCGTGTAGTCGGTCGACGCGACGGTGCCGACGGTGACGCCGGTCGTGCGGCCGGACTTGCGGACGGTGGACCCGACGACCGCGCGCTGCGTCCCGGTGACAGGCCCGATCCCCAGGATCCCGGGCAGCCACGGAGCGCCGGGCGCGAGCGCGACCACGGCGGCGTCGATCCGATCCGTCACCGCGCCGCGCACGAGCGCGCCGAACCGGTCGGAGCCGGGCTTGCCGCCGTCGGCGAGCGCGGGCTGGATCCAGCGGCTGCCGACGTCCTCGCGGCCGTCACCGGCGGCGACGTGCCAGTTGGTGAGGGCGAAGGCGCGCCCCGTGTGCCGCTCGCGCACGACGACGCCGAGCGTGCCGTTGACGCTGCGGAGCTGGGCCTGGCCGTCCACGGGGATGGTGACGGCGTCCGAGGGGCCGATGCTGAGCCCGCCGACCAGGGGCCGGAGCCGACCGGGCTGGACCGCGGTGCCGACCGCCGTGGCGAGGCTCAACGGCGAGACGCGGCCTGCGACGACGTCGGTCGGCACGCCGTCGATCGTCTCGGGGATGCGGTCGGCGTCGGTCAGCTCGTCGAGCGGACGCTTGCGCTCGACGTGCACGACGATCGCCTGCTGGCCGGTCGGGCGGCCGTGCGACCACTTCTCGGCGATGTCGACGCCGACGACGCCCGCGCGGGCCAGGAGCACGTCCTCGATGCCGCGCTTCGTCGGGCGGATACGGGCGCGCGCGTCGGCACCGGCCTGTGCTGTGCCGGGCGTCGCGGCGCCGGAGGCTGCGGTGTCAGGGGAGGACTCGGGCGCGGGGCCGGAGTCGGAGCGGGGGTCCTGCTCGGACATGGGGCTGACACTCCTCGTGGGTACGGGCGGTGGGCCGGGCGTCTCTCGGCTGGGCCGAGCCGCAGGTCAGGAGCAGGCGGCGGCGGCCCAGATACATCCGGCGACGACTGCTGCGACGAGAGCGTCGCCGTCAGTACCTTCGGGGCGCGCGCGCTGCGCCGTCGCCGACTCGGGTGTCCTTCGTTCGGGTGAACCTGGCGCGCGCGGACGGGTGGCGTATCTGGCGCCTCGCCACGTGCTCCTCGTCGTCGACCCGTGAGGTGCGTGCCGCAGATGCCTTGTCGGGTTTGTCCTGGCCGTCCTAGTGTCAGAAGGCGGTCGTCCGACGACCGGTCGAGTGAGGGGTCTGATGATGAGTGACGACCTGGTGGAGCCGGTGGACACCGCGCTCCGCGGCCAGGGGGAGGGGCTCGCCGACCAGGCGGCCCGTGCTGTGGTGGCGTACCGGGAGGGTGACCGTGCACCGATGGCGGCCCTCGTGCAGGTCATGACGCCCTTGCTCTGGCACACGGTGCGAGCGCAGGGCGCCGGGACCGAGCAGGCGCAGGACATCGTGCAGAACGTCTGGCTCGCGCTGGTGCGCGAGATCGACACGATCCGGGACCCGCGGGCGACGTTGCAGTGGACCCTGGTGACCGCGAAGCGGGCCGCGTGGCGGGCAGTGCGGCGCTCGCGCGAGGAGGCCGCGCGGACCGACTCCGACGAGGCCGCCACGACCTGGCTGACGGCTCCCGCCGACGAGCTCCCCGACGCACGCGCGCTGCGCGACGAGCGTGACCGTGTCCTGTGGGACCACGTGCGGGCTCTGCCCGAGCGGTGCCGCCGGCTCCTCGGGCTCGTCGCGATGGTCGACCGACCGGACTACACCGTGGTCTCGCAAGCCCTGGGCATGCCGGTCGGCAGCATCGGTCCCACCCGCGGACGGTGCCTCGCGAAGCTGCGCGTCTCCCTCTCCTCCGACCCTTCCTGGAGCATGTCATGACTGACGACGCGACCCTCGCGCTCGTCGCAGCCGCGGGCGTCGACGACCTGGACCTCGAGATCCTGGGCCGCCTCGCGGCCCTGGTCGACGCGGCCGACCCCGTGCCCGAGGGGCTCATCGACAGCATCGGCCTCGCGCTGACGATGGAGCTGCTCAACGCGGAGCTCGCCGAGCTGCACCTCGTCGGTGAGCCCGCACTCGCGGTGCGCGCCGACGAGACGAGCATCGAGGCGGGGACCATCACGTTCACGACCGACGTGCTCACGGTGATGATCTCGGTGCACCACGAGAACGACCGCGTGCGGGTCGACGGGTGGGCGGCGCCGGCGGGTGAGCTCGTCGTCGAGCTGCACCACGCGGGTCATGTCGAGACCACGACGTCCGACGAGGACGGCAGGTTCGCCTTCGTGGAGCTCGAGCGTGGTCCCGCGCGGCTCGTGCTGCGCCGGGCGTCGGACCCGACGATGCCTGTCGTGACACCACAGATCGAGCTCTAGCCGAGACCATGACCGAGAGCACCGGACCGGTCGACGCCGGGCCGTTGCCGGGTGACGATCCCCACCGCGCCGCCCTGGAGCGCGTCGCGGTCGACGTCGCGCTCGCGGAGGCGGACAACGCCGAGGGGCACCCCGGCATGGCCAGGCGCCGGCTGGTGGCGGCGCTCGCCCAGCTGGACCGCACGGGTGCGCCTGAGGGCGGCGAGCTGACCGACCCGCTGCGCGTGCGGGTGCGAGCGCGCGCGCTCATGGAGCTCGCGAAGTGCGAGTTCGAGACGCGCGGCGGGCCGCAGGCGGCGCTCGCCCAGCTCGACGGTCTCGTCGCGGCGGGTGCCGCGCACGCCTGGCCGGGGATCGTGCCGGCGGCGGCGGGGGTCCGCGGCCTGCTCGCGCTGCGTGCGGGCCGGCAGGAGGAGGCCCTGGTGGCGCTCGACGCCGCGGTCGAGCAGATCGAGGTCGCGGACCCGGTCGACGGCTGCCGGGCCCTGCTGAACCGCGGCACCCTGCACAGCGAGCGGCGCGACGTCGTGGCGGCCCGGGCGGACTACGAGGAGTGCGCTCGGCGTGCGCAGGCGGCCGGGTTCTCCCTGCTGGTGTTCAAGGCCGAGCACAACCTCGGCTACCTGCACTTCCACGAGGGGCGCCTGCCGGAGGCCCTCGCGTCGATGGAGGCCGCGGCGCGCAGCCTGCCCGGGCCCGTTCGGCCCACCGCGTTGCGGGACCGCAGCGAGGTGCTGCTCGAGGCGGGGCTCGTCGGCGTGGCGGACGAGATCCTCGCGCAGGCGGCGCAGATGTTCGCCGACGAGAGGCTGCCGCGCGAGGTGGCCGAGTGCGAGCTGGGCCGCGCGGAGTGCGCGCTCCTGCGGGGCGACCCGGTCGCGGCTCGGCACTGGGCGACGAGTGCGCGTCGGCGCTTCCAGCGTCGTGGCGACGAGGCGTGGGTGGTCCGCTCGGCGCTCCTGGCACTGCAGGCGGACGCCGCGGTCTTCGCGCAGCAGCCCGAGGGCAGGGCGTCGCGCTCGGGGTGGGCGGGGGTCGCTCGTCGGGCCGCGGAGGTCGAGGAGCTGTGCCGGACGACGGGACGCCCGACGTGGCAGCGCGCGGCCACGTACCTGCGGATCGAGGCGGACCTCGCGCGCGGCGCGGGTCCGGACCCGGCACGTGTGCTCGACGGGCTCGGTGCGGTCAGCACGGACGAGCCTCTGACGCTCCGGCTGCACGGGCGCCGGCTGCGCGCGCTCCTGGCGGCCGCGGCGGGGCAGCCCCAGCGCGCGTCCCACCACGTGCGGGCGGGCCAGCGCGACCTGGCGCTGCACCGCAGCCGGTTCGGGTCGCTCGACCTGCGGACGGCGGGCGCGGTGCACGGCACGGCGCTGTCGGTGCTCGACATGCGCCTCGCGCTCGCCACGGGGCGACCGGAACCGGTGCTGGAGTGCGTCGAGCGCGTGCGCGCGGTGATGGGAGGCGCGCCGCGCGTCAACCCGCCGACGGACCCGGACGCCGCTGAGCTGCTCGCGCAGCTGCGCAGGCTCGTCGAGGGCAGCCGACCGGTCACGGGGCGTCCCGCGGCGGACCCCGAGCGGATCCGGCTGTTCGCCGAGGCGCAGCGCCTCAAGCACGAGATCCTCGCGCGCTCGTGGCACGAGCCGGGAAGCGCGCGCGACGAGCGCGAGGGCCGGGCGCACGAGGTGCGCGCCGTGCTCGACAACCAGCCCCGCACCACTCTCCTGGACGTGATCGACCACCAGGGTCGCCTCCTGGCCGTGCGCATGGACAAGAGCGGCGCGCGCCTCACGGAGCTCGGCGAGGCGGCCGACGCGGCCGAGCTGGTGCGGCGCGTGCACGCGGACCTCGAGGTCGTCGCGAACCCCCTGGTGCCCGCGGAGCTGCGGGCGGTCGCGAACCGGTCGCTGCGCGCCGGGCTGGACCGGCTCGACGGCACGCTGGCCCCGGTGCTCGACGACGCCGACGAGCTCGTCGTCGTCGCGGGCGGGTGGCTGGGCGTGCTGCCGTGGTCGATGCTGCCGTCGCGGCGCGGGACCCCGACCGTCGTCGCGCCGTCCGTGCACCACTGGATGCGGTACTCGGGTGCCGGGCTGCCGGGCGCGCCGGTGACCGCCGCCGCGGGCCCGGGGCTGGTGCACGCCGCCGACGAGGCGAGGCGCGTCGCCGACCTGTGGCCGGGGGCGCGCGCCCTCGTCGACGACGACGCCTCGGTCGCGACCGTGGCCGAGGCGCTCTCGTCACCCGGGATCGTCCACCTCGCCGCCCACGGCCGGCACGAGCCCGACAACCCGCTGTTCTCGTCGCTGCGGCTCGCGGACGGCCCGCTGTTCGCCCACGAGCTCGACGCCGGCGGCGAGGTGCCCGACCTCGTGCTCCTGTCGTCGTGCGAGGTGGGCCGCGCGACGATCCGGCACGGGGGAGAGGCGCTCGGGCTCGCGAGCGTGCTGCTGCGCACGGGCGTGGGGTGCGTGGTCGCGGCGATCGCGCCGCTGCCGGACGAGACCGCGATGCGCGTCATGACGAGCGTGCACGAGAGGCTCGCGGCCGGGGTCCCGGTCGCGGAGGCTGTCGCGGCGGCGTGCGACGAGCACGAGCGCTCGCAGGGCGACCTGGTGCCGCTCGTGTGCCTGGGTGCCCCGGTCTGACCAGCGCGATTTGGTCGCTCGTCGGGCGTGACGTAGTCTCGTCGTGCCCAAGACCGCCGGTCGTCGGTCCGCTCGTCGGACCAACCGAAGTCCCGCAGCTCGCGGAGGCCAGCGCAGGTGAGAGTTCTACACGATGGTGCGGTTCGTCCGCGCCGGTCTGTCGAGCCCCGCGCCTGCGCGGGGCTCTTCGTCGTTCTGGGGGACGGGGACCGGCACCACCATCGGAAGGATTGCCATGGCGAGGCCGGACAAGGCAGCCGCCGTCGCGGAGATCGCGGACAAGTTCCGCGAGTCCAACGCGGCCGTGCTGACCGAGTACCGCGGGCTCACCGTGGCGCAGCTCAAGACGCTGCGTCGCGCGCTCGGCGGCAACGCAACCTACGCCGTGGTGAAGAACACGCTGACCGCGATCGCGGCCAAGGAAGCCGGCCTGACGGGCCTCGACGACGAGCTCGCGGGCCCGTCGGCGATCGCCTTCGTCACCGGCGACCCGGTCGAGGCCGCCAAGGGTCTGCGTGACTTCGCCAAGGCGAACCCTGCACTGGTCATCAAGGGGGGCGTCCTCGACGGCCGCGCCCTGACCGCTGCAGAGGTCACCAAGCTCGCGGACCTCGAGTCCCGTGAGGTCCTGCTGGCCAAGGCGGCCGGTGCGATGAAGGCCAAGCTCTACCAGGCTGCCTACGTCTTCACCGCGAACACCGCCCAGGCCGCTCGCGTCATCGATGCCCTGCGTCAGAAGCAGGAGTCGGAAGGTGCGGCTGCCTGATCCGGCTCACGCCTGATCTCGCACCGCGCATCACCCCACATCCCGCTTCGGACGCGTGCGCGTCCCGGAGCACCGAAGAAAGGAACGCCTCTCATGGCGAAGCTCACCACTGAGGAGCTCATCGAGCAGTTCAAGGGTCTGACCCTGATCGAGCTGTCCGAGTTCGTGAAGGCCTTCGAGGAGGTCTTCGAGGTCACCGCTGCTGCCCCCGTCGCCGTCGCCGCCGCGCCGGCCGCCGGTGGTGCTGGTGCCGACGCCGCCGCCGAGGAGGAGAAGGACTCGTTCGACGTCGTCCTGACCGCCGCCGGTGACAAGAAGATCCAGGTCATCAAGGAGGTGCGCGCGCTCACGTCGCTCGGCCTCAAGGAGGCCAAGGACCTCGTCGACGAGGCGCCGAAGCCGGTGCTCGAGGGCGTCAACAAGGAGACGGCTGAGAAGGCGAAGGCGCAGCTCGAGGGCGCCGGCGCTTCGGTCGAGCTCAAGTGATCTGACTCCGCGCGGGGCTCGTCCCCGTCGCGGAGACGCTCACGCACGAAGGCCCGCCACCCCGTCCGGGGCGGCGGGCCTTCGTCGTGCGTGCGGCGGCCGGCAACTTCCCGTCGGGGTGTGGTCTGTGCCACCATGGCCGCGGCGACAACGAGGTCGCCCGCCTGGCCGAAGGGCCGGGCGCGGACGCGGATCCGTCGGTCCGGCTGGAGCGAGCACCGGGTGGGTGCGCCGTCGAGGTGCACCACGGGGGTGCGGCGCTCGCCGACCGGGTGGACTTCCGTCAGGGGGCCGAGTATGCTAGCGCTTTGCGCTGGCCTGTGCCCGCGATCTCAGATATCCCGAGCCGGATCTTGACGTATGTGCGCGTCGAGATCCGCCGTCGAGGCTGGGGGTCGCGCCTTGCCAGGCGGCGCAGCGTGCCTCTCGACCGCAGGGAAGGACCCCTCTTGGCTGCCTCGCGCACCCCTTCTGCACCGTCCGCCGACGCCATCGCGAACCGCACCGCATCCCGCCGCATCTCCTTCGCCAAGATCCACGAGCCGCTCGAGGTCCCTGACCTGCTCGGCCTGCAGACCGAGAGCATGGACTGGCTGCTGGGCAACGAGCGGTGGCAGGCGCGCGTGGCCGCGGCTCTCGAGGACGGTCGCAACGACGTCCCGCAGACCGCCGGCCTCGAGGAGATCTTCGAGGAGATCTCCCCGATCGAGGACTTCGGCGGCACCATGTCGCTCTCCTTCCGCGAGCACCGCTTCGAGCCGGCGAAGTACACGGCCGAGGAGTGCAAGGAGAAGGACTTCACCTTCGCCGCCCCGCTGTTCGTGACGGCCGAGTTCGTCAACTACACGACCGGTGAGATCAAGAGCCAGACGGTCTTCATGGGCGACTTCCCGCTCATGACCGAGCGCGGCACGTTCATCATCAACGGCACCGAGCGCGTGGTCGTCTCGCAGCTCGTCCGTTCGCCCGGCGTGTACTTCGAGCGCACCGCCGACAAGACGTCCGACAAGGACGTCCTGACGGCCAAGGTCATCCCGAGCCGTGGCGCGTGGCTCGAGTTCGAGATCGACAAGCGCGACAACGTCGGCGTGCGCGTCGACCGCAAGCGCAAGCAGAACGCCACGGTGCTGCTCAAGGCGCTCGGCATGACCGAGGGCGAGATCCGTGAGGAGTTCGCGGCGTACCCGGCGGTCATCGACACGCTCGAGAAGGACCACGTCCAGACGCAGGACGAGGCGCTGCTGGACCTGTACCGCAAGATCCGCCCGGGCGAGCCGCCCACGGTCGAGGCCGGTCGCGCGCTCATCGAGAACTTCTACTTCAACCCGAAGCGCTACGACCTCGCGAAGGTCGGCCGCTACAAGGTCAACAAGAAGCTCGGCCAGGACGCGCCGCTGTCGGACTCGGTGCTCTCGCGCGAGGACGTCGTCGCGACGATCAAGTACCTCGCCGCGCTGCACATCGACCAGACCTCGCTGCCGGGCACGCGCAACGGTGAGTCGATCGAGATCCGCGTCGAGACGGACGACATCGACCACTTCGGCAACCGCCGCATCCGCGCGGTCGGCGAGCTCATCCAGAACCAGGTCCGCACGGGCCTGTCCCGGATGGAGCGCGTCGTGCGCGAGCGCATGACGACGCAGGACGTCGAGGCCATCACGCCGCAGACCTTGATCAACATCCGCCCGGTCGTGGCGTCGATCAAGGAGTTCTTCGGCACCTCGCAGCTCTCGCAGTTCATGGACCAGAACAACCCGCTCGCGGGGCTGACGCACAAGCGGCGTCTGTCGGCCCTCGGCCCGGGTGGTCTGTCCCGTGACCGCGCCGGCATGGAGGTCCGTGACGTCCACCCGTCGCACTACGGCCGCATGTGCCCGATCGAGACCCCTGAGGGTCCGAACATCGGTCTGATCGGCTCGCTCGCGTCGTTCGGTCGGATCAACCCGTTCGGCTTCGTCGAGACGCCGTACCGCCGGGTCGTCAAGGGTCGCGTCACGGACGAGGTGCACTACCTCACGGCCGACGACGAGGACCGTCACGTCATCGCCCAGGCGAACGCGCCCCTCAAGGAGAACGGCGAGTTCGAGGAGGACCGTGTCCTGGTCCGCACCAAGGGCGGGGAGATCGACTACATCCCCGGCGAGCTCATCGACTACATGGACGTCTCGCCGCGCCAGATGGTGTCGGTCGCGACGGCCCTGATCCCGTTCCTCGAGCACGACGACGCGAACCGCGCGCTCATGGGCGCCAACATGCAGCGCCAGGCCGTGCCGCTGGTCCGCTCCGAGGCGCCGCTGGTCGGCACCGGCATGGAGCGTCGTGCGGCCGTCGACGCCGGCGACGTGATCGTCGCGACGAAGCCCGGTGTCGTCACGGAGGTCTCGGCCGACCTCATCACGGTGGCGAACGACGACGCGACCTCCTCGACGTACCGCGTCGCGAAGTTCCGCCGCTCGAACCAGGGCACGTCCTACAACCAGCGCGTGCTGGTCGACGCCGGTCAGCGCGTCGAGGTGGGCTCGGTCCTCGCCGACGGCCCGGCCACGGACGAGGGCGAGCTCGCGCTCGGCCGCAACCTGCTGGTCGCGTTCATGTCGTGGGAGGGCCACAACTACGAGGACGCGATCATCCTGTCGCAGCGCCTCGTGCAGGACGACGTGCTGTCCTCGATCCACATCGAGGAGCACGAGGTCGACGCTCGTGACACCAAGCTCGGCCCCGAGGAGATCACGCGGGACATCCCGAACGTCTCCGAGGAGGTCCTCGCGGACCTCGACGAGCGCGGCATCATCCGCATCGGTGCCGAGGTCGCGGCCGGCGACGTGCTCGTCGGGAAGGTCACGCCCAAGGGCGAGACCGAGCTGACCCCGGAGGAGCGCCTGCTGCGTGCGATCTTCGGCGAGAAGGCGCGCGAGGTGCGCGACACCTCGCTCAAGGTCCCGCACGGCGAGTCCGGCACGGTCATCGAGGTGCGCACGTTCTCGCGCGAGGACGGCGACGAGCTGCCCGCGGGCGTCAACGAGCTGGTCCGCGTGTACATCGCGCAGCGCCGCAAGATCACGGACGGCGACAAGCTCGCCGGCCGTCACGGCAACAAGGGCGTCATCTCGAAGATCCTGCCGGTCGAGGACATGCCGTTCCTCGCCGACGGGACCGCCGTGGACGTCGTCCTCAACCCGCTCGGTGTGCCCGGCCGTATGAACGTCGGCCAGGTCCTCGAGACGCACCTGGGCTGGGTCGCCAAGCAGGGCTGGGACATCCAGCTCGCCGAGGGCGACGTGGCGTGGCGTGACGGTGTCCCGGCGATCGCCGCCTCGTCGCAGCCTGGCAACCCGGTCGCGACGCCCGTGTTCGACGGTGTCCCGGAGCAGACCCTGACGGGGCTGCTCGGCTCGACGCTGCCGAACCGTGACGGCGAGCGCATGGTCGGCTCGGACGGCAAGGCGCGTCTGTTCGACGGCCGCTCCGGCGAGCCGTTCCCGGACGCGGTGTCGGTCGGCTACATGTACATCCTGAAGCTGCACCACCTGGTGGACGACAAGATCCACGCGCGTTCGACCGGCCCGTACTCGATGATCACGCAGCAGCCGCTGGGTGGTAAGGCGCAGTTCGGCGGCCAGCGCTTCGGCGAGATGGAGGTGTGGGCCCTCGAGGCGTACGGCGCGGCCTACACGCTGCAGGAGCTCCTGACCATCAAGTCGGACGACGTCCCGGGCCGCGTGAAGGTGTACGAGGCCATCGTCAAGGGCGAGAACATCCCCGACTCGGGCATCCCGGAGTCGTTCAAGGTCCTGCTCAAGGAGATGCAGTCGCTCTGCCTGAACGTCGAGGTGCTGTCGTCCGACGGCGTCTCGATCGACATGAAGGAGAACGACGACGAGGTCTACCGCGCAGCGGAGGAGCTCGGCATCGACCTGTCGCGTCGCCCCAACGCCAGCAGCGTCGAAGAGATCTGACGTCGAGCCCCGGTCCGGCTACCCAGCAGGGATGCCGGACCGGGGGCCCGCACCCCTTTAGCAACATTTCCGTCCGCCGGACACCCGCGAGCACGCGGGCCGGCAAGCGAAGGAAGTAGGACCACCCTTGCTCGACGTCAACGTCTTCGACGAGCTGCGTATCGGCCTGGCCACGGCCGACGACATCCGTGCCTGGTCGCACGGCGAGGTCAAGAAGCCCGAGACCATCAACTACCGGACCCTGAAGCCGGAGAAGGATGGCCTGTTCTGCGAGAAGATCTTCGGTCCCACCCGGGACTGGGAGTGCAACTGCGGCAAGTACAAGCGCGTGCGCTTCAAGGGCATCATCTGCGAGCGCTGCGGCGTCGAGGTGACCCGTTCCAAGGTGCGCCGTGAGCGCATGGGCCACATCGAGCTGGCCGCCCCCGTCACGCACATCTGGTTCTTCAAGGGTGTGCCGTCGCGTCTGGGCTACCTGCTCGACCTCGCGCCGAAGGACCTCGAGAAGGTCATCTACTTCGCGGCCTACATGATCACGTGGGTCGACGTCGACGGTCGTCAGGAAGACCTCCCGAACCTCCAGAACGAGATCGACCTGGAGCGCAAGGAGATCACCGACCGCCGCGACAACGACATCAACAACCGCGCCGCGAAGCTCGAGGCCGACCTGGCCGAGCTCGAGGCCGAGGGCGCCAAGGCCGACGCGCGCCGCAAGGTCCGCGACTCGGCCGAGCGCGAGATGGCGCAGATCCGCAAGCGTGCCGACGCGGAGGTCGACCGTCTCGACCAGGTGTGGGACCGGTTCAAGAACCTCAAGGTCGCCGACCTCGAGGGCGACGAGCTGCTCTACCGCCAGCTGCAGGACCGCTACGGCAACTACTTCGAGGGCTCGATGGGCGCCGCGGCGATCCAGAAGCGCCTCGAGGCCTTCGACCTGGAGGCCGAGTCGGACAACCTGCGCGAGATCATCAAGACGGGCAAGGGCCAGCGCAAGACGCGTGCCCTCAAGCGTCTGAAGGTCGTCAACGCGTTCCTCACCACGACCAACTCGCCCACGGGCATGGTCCTCGACGCCGTCCCGGTCATCCCGCCGGACCTGCGCCCGATGGTCCAGCTCGACGGTGGCCGCTTCGCGACCTCCGACCTGAACGACCTGTACCGCCGCGTCATCAACCGGAACAACCGCCTCAAGCGGCTCCTGGACCTGGGCGCGCCGGAGATCATCGTCAACAACGAGAAGCGGATGCTCCAGGAGGCCGTGGACTCGCTGTTCGACAACGGCCGTCGTGGCCGCCCCGTCACGGGCCCCGGCAACCGTCCGCTGAAGTCGATCTCCGACATGCTCAAGGGCAAGCAGGGCCGGTTCCGCCAGAACCTGCTCGGCAAGCGCGTCGACTACTCGGGCCGTTCGGTCATCGTCGTCGGCCCGCAGCTCAAGCTGCACCAGTGCGGCCTGCCCAAGCAGATGGCGCTCGAGCTGTTCAAGCCGTTCGTCATGAAGCGTCTGGTGGACCTCAACCACGCGCAGAACATCAAGTCTGCCAAGCGCATGGTCGAGCGCGCGCGCCCGGTCGTGTGGGACGTGCTCGAGGAGGTCATCACCGAGCACCCGGTGCTGCTGAACCGTGCACCCACGCTGCACCGTCTGGGCATCCAGGCGTTCGAGCCGCAGCTCGTCGAGGGCAAGGCGATCCACCTGCACCCGCTCGTCTGCGCCGCGTTCAACGCGGACTTCGACGGTGACCAGATGGCCGTCCACCTGCCCCTGAGCGCCGAGGCGCAGGCCGAGGCCCGCATCCTCATGCTCTCGAGCAACAACATCCTCAAGCCGTCGGACGGCCGTCCGGTGACCATGCCCTCGCAGGACATGATCATCGGCCTGTTCCACCTGACGTCGGACAAGCCGGAGGCCACGGGCGCCGGCCGGGCGTTCAGCTCGGTCTCCGAGGCGATCATGGCGTTCGACCAGGGTTCGCTGGACCTGAACGCGGTCGTCAAGATCCGCTTCGACGACCTGGTGCTCGGCGAGGACGCGGCGCCCGAGGGCTGGGAGCCGGGCCAGACGCTGCTGTTCGAGACGACGCTCGGCCGTGCGCTCTTCAACGAGCTGCTGCCGGTCGACTACCCGTACGAGAACGGCGTCGTCGACAAGAAGCGTCTGTCGGTCATCGTCAACGACCTCGCCGAGCGCTACCCGAAGGTCGCCGTCGCGGCGTCCCTCGACGCGCTCAAGGAGGCCGGTTTCCGCTGGGCCACGCGCTCGGGCGTGACCATCGCCATCTCCGACGTCGCGACGCCGGCGGCGAAGGCCGCGATCCTCGAGGAGCACGAGGCGCGCGCCGCCAAGGTGCAGGGCCAGTACGAGAAGGGCCTCATCACCGACGACGAGCGTCGTCAGGAGCTCATCGAGATCTGGACGCAGGCCACCGACAAGGTCGCCAAGGCGATGCAGGAGAACTTCCCTGCGCGCAACACGGTGTACCGGATGGTCGGCTCGGGCGCGCGTGGTAACTGGATGCAGGTCCGTCAGATCGCCGGTATGCGCGGTCTCGTGGCGAACCCGAAGGGCGAGATCATCCCTCGTCCGATCAAGTCCAACTACCGCGAGGGCCTGTCCGTCCTCGAGTACTTCATCGCCACGCACGGTGCCCGCAAGGGTCTGGCGGACACCGCTCTGCGGACCGCCGACTCGGGTTACCTCACGCGTCGTCTGGTGGACGTCTCGCAGGACGTCATCGTCCGCGAGGACGACTGCGGCACCGAGCGCGGCCTGACGATGCCGATCGGCGTCCCGGGTGGCGACGGCGCGCTGCGTCGTCACGACAAGGTCGAGACCAGCGTCTACTCGCGCACGCTCGCGACGGACATCGAGGTCGACGGCGAGGTCATCGGTCACGCCGGTGACGACGTCGGCGACGTGCTGCTCGACCGTCTGCTCGAGTCGGGTGTCGACACGCTCAAGGTGCGTTCGGTGCTCACCTGCGAGTCGCGCGTCGGCACGTGCGCCAAGTGCTACGGCCGCTCGCTGGCCACCGGCAAGCTCGTCGACATCGGTGAGGCCGTCGGCATCATCGCGGCCCAGTCGATCGGTGAGCCCGGCACGCAGCTGACGATGCGTACCTTCCACACCGGTGGTGTCGCCTCCGCGGAGGACATCACGCAGGGTCTGCCGCGTGTCCAGGAGCTCTTCGAGGCCCGTACCCCCAAGGGTGAGGCGCCGATCGCGGAGTTCTCGGGTCGCGTGGTGATCGAGGAGGGTGACCGTTCGCGGCGCATCGTCCTGACCCCGGACGACGGCTCGGAGGAGATCGCCTACCCGATCACCAAGCGCTCCCGCCTGCTGGTCAACGACGGCGACCACGTCGTCGTCGGGACCCAGCTGGTCCAGGGTGCCGTGGACCCGAAGAAGGTCCTGCGCATCCTCGGCCCGCGCAAGACGCAGGAGCACCTGGTCGACGAGGTGCAGGAGGTCTACCGCTCGCAGGGCGTGGACATCCACGACAAGCACATCGAGGTCATCGTGCGGCAGATGCTGCGTCGCGTGACGGTGCTCGACTCGGGCTCGACCGACCTGCTGCCCGGCGAGCTCGCCGAGCGTGGCCGGTTCGAGGACGCCAACCGCCAGGCGGTTGCCGAGGGCGGTCAGCCGGCCTCGGGTCGTCCCGAGCTCATGGGCATCACGAAGGCGTCGCTCGCGACCGACTCGTGGCTGTCGGCGGCCTCCTTCCAGGAGACCACCCGCGTGCTCACCGAGGCCGCCATGTCGGGTCGTAGCGACCCGCTGCTCGGCCTCAAGGAGAACGTCATCCTCGGCAAGCTCATCCCCGCCGGCACGGGTCTGCCCCGCTACCGCGACATCGCGGTGGAGCCGACGGAGGAGGCGAAGGCCGAGCTGTACCCGACGTTCGGCTACGACGAGATCGACTTCCCGGCACTCGGCTTCGGCTCCGGCGAGGCGATCCCGCTCGAGGACATCGACTTCGGCGACCTGCGCTGACGTCGTACTCCTGATCCGACCCGAGGATCCGACCCGAGGGGGTCCACCGCACCGCGGTGGGCCCCCTCGGGCGTTGACGCACGAGCTCGAGGTCGCCCGCGCGACCCGGCACGGACCGTGGCTATGCTGCCCGACATGTCCGTCTACTCCGATCCCGACGAGGTCCTCGCGCGCGTGCGCGACGACATCGCGGCCGCGCAACGACGCGCGGTGGCGGCCGGCGAGGTCCGGGACCGGATCGACGCCATCCGGGGCCGTGCGTCCTCGCCACGAGGGGACGTGCTGGTCGAGGTCGACGTCTCGGGACGGCTCACCGACCTCGAGCTCGCAGACGAGGCGCTCGACCGCGGCGGGCGCGAGCTGTCGCGGCTCGTCGTCGAGCTCGTCGGGCGGGCCGGCGCGGAGGCGGGCGCGCGGGCCGTGGCGGCCATGGAGGAGGCGTTCGGCGCCGACGACGGCGCGAGCGCGCACCTGCGCGCCGAGGTCGCCCAGCGCTGGGGGGCGACCCCGTGAGCAGCGAGCTCGTGCTCGACACCGAAGTGCTGCGCCGGCACGCGGGGCGGGTGCGCAGCCTCGGGTCGGACGTCGGGGCGGCGCGTTCGGCCGTGGGCTCGGCCGACCTGCACGGCGGCGCGTTCGGCGTCCTGTGCTCGTTCCTGCCGAGCATCGTCTCGGGCGCCGCGCGCGCGTCGCAGGACGCGATCGTGGAGCTGGACGGCGCGGTGTCCGCGGCGTCCACGGGGCTGACGGGCATGGCCGCCTCCTTCGAGGCCTGCGACGAACGCGTGGCCCTCGCGCTGCGCGCCCTGACGCGAGCGCTGGACGGCGCATGACCGACGCGCTCGTCGTCCCGGGGCAGGACACGACGACCGCGGTCTCCGGCACAGGGGTGGTCGAGTCGGTCCACGACCTGGCGCAGGCGCTGCAGGGCGGGTCGTGGCTGGAGGTGGGGCTGGCGGGCGTCGGCGCGGCGCTCGACGTGGCGGCCACCGTGGTCGACCCGCTCGGCTCGCTGATCGCGGCCGGGTTGGGCTGGCTGATGGATCACCTCGAGCCGCTCAAGGGCTGGCTGGACGACCTCACGGGTGATGCGGGCGCGGTCGCCGGGTTCGCGGGGACGTGGGACAACGTGGCCGCGGCGATGGGCACCGCGGGCGAGGACCTGAGCCACATGGCGCGTGCCGATCTCGAGGCGATGCAGGGTGCGGCGGTGGTGGCGTACGCCAGGTACGCCGACGACCTGGCGGCGAAGATGCGCGCGTCGTCGGCGTCGTCGTCGGCGGTGGCCTCCGCGCTGCGGACGTGCGCGACGGTCGTGCAGGTGGTGCACGACCTGGTGCGCGACACGATCGCCCAGCTCGTCGGCTCGATCATCTCGTGGGCGGCCGAGGCCGTGTTCACGCTCGGGCTGGCGACCCCGTGGATCGTCGGCCAGGTCTCGACGCGCGTGTCGTCGCTCGCGACGCGGGTCGGCCGGTCGGTCGTCGACGTCGTGACCTCCGCGAAGTCCCTGAAGAACCTCGTCGAGGCGATGCGTGAGGCCCTCGCCCGCCTCGCCGCGAGCGTGCGCCGCTCGGCGGACGCGCCGCCCGCCCGGCCGGACGGGCCGGTCGTGCACACCGGCGGCGAGCACGGGCCGCGTCCGCGCCAGGACTGGCGCGCGGAGGAGTGGTCGGAGCGGGTCTACGACTCGCTCCGCGCGGACCCGGACCTCGCCGCGGACATGGCGCGGCACAACCCCGAGTTCTCGCAGGCCGACGTCGACCGCGCGATGGACCACGTGCTGCGCGACGAGCACCTGCTGGGCACTGACTACGATGACCCGTACACGGGGCGGTTCGACGCGAGCCCGGACATGGCGGAGGCCTTCGAGCGGCTGCGCTCGGGCACGGCGACCGAGCTCGACCGCATGCTCCTGCGCCACGAGATCGCCGAGGCGCGCTACATGGACGCGCATCCCGGTGCCTCGTACGCGCAGGCGCACCGGGCGGCGACCGAGGTGTCGGACTGGCGCTCGGCCCTCGACGCGAGCCGGAGGGGATGACGATGGCGGGCACGGCGTTCGGGCGCAAGGTCGCCGAGTCGGCGACGGAGGTGCGGTACGCCTTCGGGGAGACGCCGGTGGCCGACGAGGGTGTGCTGGTCATCCCGTTCGAGGACCTGGACGCGTGGTACGTCGAGGGCACGCAGGACCGTCCGATCTCCGCGCAGTGGGCGCTCGTGAAGGTGCTCCGGCTGCACCGACGCGAGGGAGCATGGCCGGAGAGAGCCGCGTTCTACTCGTGACCGCGGACGGCTCCGCGCACGGCTGACCAGCGCGGGTGGACCCCCGGTTGCGGCGCAGCGCGAGCACGGGCAGCGTCACAGTGCCGGTCCTTTGACGGTGTCCGGGCGAGGAAGGTAACGTTGGACACCGTGCCCGCGCCGTCGGGCCCTCGCGCGTGCACTCGCACGGGTGTCGTCCGCTTCGTACGGACCCGCCCCGCAGGTGCGCAGGGACACCAACCCCCGCCTCTCGTGCGGTCCCCGCCGCCCGGCTCCCGCTGGGCCTCGGAGCCGGAGGAGAACGGGGCGACACGCCCGAGCGCGTGGGTCGGTTCGGGACTCACGACCATGCGATAGCCGCGCGACGGGCGGCGACTCGCGCACTTGCCGGCCGTCCAGGGTGACGGGCACCGGTCGACCAGAGCTCATCTACCAGACGGAGACGTAGTGCCTACGATCCAGCAGCTGGTCCGCAAGGGCCGGCAGGCGAAGACGAACAAGTCGAAGACGCCTGCCCTCAAGGGCAGCCCGCAGCGTCGTGGCGTGTGCACGCGCGTGTACACCACGACCCCCAAGAAGCCGAACTCCGCTCTGCGCAAGGTCGCCCGTGTGCGCCTGTCGTCGGGCGTCGAGGTCACGGCCTACATCCCCGGCGTCGGCCACAACCTGCAGGAGCACTCGATCGTGCTCGTCCGCGGCGGTCGTGTGAAGGACCTGCCGGGTGTCCGCTACAAGATCGTGCGCGGCGCTCTCGACACGCAGGGCGTGAAGAACCGCAAGCAGGCGCGCAGCCGCTACGGCGCGAAGAAGGGCTGAACCGATGCCTCGTAAGGGTCCCGCCCCGAAGCGGCCGCTGATCGTCGACCCCGTCTACGGGTCGCCGGTCGTCACGCAGCTCATCAACAAGATCCTCCTCGACGGCAAGAAGACCGTCGCGGAGTCGATCGTCTACGGCGCGCTCGAGGGCGTGCGCGAGAAGACCCAGCAGGACCCGGTCGTCGTGCTCAAGCGCGCGCTCGACAACGTGCGTCCGTCGCTCGAGGTCAAGTCGCGTCGTGTCGGTGGTGCCACGTACCAGGTGCCGATCGAGGTGCGTCCCGTGCGCTCCACGACGCTCGCGCTGCGCTGGCTCACCGACTACTCGCGCGCTCGTCGCGAGAAGACGATGACCGAGCGCCTCATGAACGAGATCCTCGACGCGTCCAACGGCCTCGGTGCCGCTGTGAAGCGCCGGGAGGACATGCACAAGATGGCCGAGTCCAACCGGGCCTTCGCGCACTACCGCTGGTGATTCCAGCCGGTGCGGCCGGCACGCGTCAGCGTGTGCCGGCCGCACACCGAGCCAACCGACAAGGGGCAGACCAACGTGGCACTTGACGTGCTGACGGACCTCACGAAGGTCCGCAACATCGGCATCATGGCGCACATCGATGCCGGCAAGACGACGACCACCGAGCGGATCCTGTTCTACACCGGGGTCAACTACAAGATCGGTGAGACGCACGACGGTGCGTCGACGATGGACTGGATGGAGCAGGAGCAGGAGCGCGGCATCACGATCACGTCCGCCGCGACGACCTGCTACTGGAAGAACAACCAGATCAACATCATCGACACGCCTGGCCACGTGGACTTCACGGTCGAGGTGGAGCGCTCGCTGCGCGTCCTCGACGGTGCCGTCGCGGTGTTCGACGGCAAGGAGGGCGTGGAGCCCCAGTCGGAGACCGTCTGGCGCCAGGCCGACAAGTACGACGTCCCGCGCATCTGCTTCGTCAACAAGATGGACAAGCTGGGCGCGGACTTCTACTTCACCGTGAAGACCATCGTCGAGCGCCTCAAGGCCAAGCCGCTGGTCATCCAGCTGCCGATCGGCTCGGAGAGCGACTTCATCGGCGTCGTGGACCTGGTCGAGCAGCGTGCGCTCGTCTGGCGTGGCGAGACCGCGCTGGGCGAGAAGTACGAGGTCGAGGAGATCCCCGCCGACCTCGTCGAGAAGGCCGCGCAGTACCGCGCGGAGCTGCTCGAGGCCGTCGCCGAGACCGACGACGAGCTGCTCGAGAAGTTCCTCGGTGGCGAGGAGCTGACGGTCGCCGAGATCAAGGCCGGCATCCGCAAGCTCACGGTCGCCTCGGAGGCCTACCCGGTCCTGTGCGGCTCGGCGTTCAAGAACAAGGGCGTCCAGCCCATGCTCGACGCCGTCATCGACTACCTCCCGACCCCGCTCGACGTCCCTGCCGTGCAGGGCCACGACGCGAAGGACGCGGAGATCGTCGTCGAGCGTCACCCCGACGCGACCGAGCCGTTCTCGGCTCTCGCGTTCAAGGTGGCGTCGCACCCGTTCTTCGGGAAGCTGACGTACGTCCGGGTCTACTCCGGCTCCGTCGAGCAGGGCGCCCAGGTGCTCAACTCGACCAAGGGCAAGAAGGAGCGCATCGGGAAGCTCTTCCAGATGCACTCCAACAAGGAGAACCCGGTCCAGGAGGCCACGGCCGGCCACATCTACGCGTTCATCGGGCTCAAGGACGTCACCACCGGTGACACCCTGTGCGACCCGAGCTCGCCGGTGGTGCTCGAGTCCATGACCTTCCCGGAGCCCGTCATCGACGTGGCGATCGAGCCGAAGACCAAGGGCGACCAGGAGAAGCTCTCCATCGCGATCCAGAAGCTCGCCGAGGAGGACCCGACGTTCCGGGTCAAGCTCGACGAGGAGACCGGCCAGACCGTCATCGGCGGCATGGGCGAGCTCCACCTCGACATCCTCGTCGACCGCATGCGTCGCGAGTTCAAGGTCGAGGCGAACGTCGGCAAGCCGCAGGTCGCGTACCGCGAGACGATCCGTCGTGCGGTCGAGAAGATCGACTACACGCACAAGAAGCAGACCGGTGGCTCCGGCCAGTACGCGAAGGTGCAGATGACCTTCGAGCCGCTGGACCCGGCCGAGGGCGAGCTGTACGAGTTCGAGAACAAGGTCACCGGTGGCCGCGTCCCGCGCGAGTACATCCCGTCCGTCGACCAGGGCATCCAGAGCGCGATGCAGCTCGGCGTCCTCGCGGGCTTCCCGCTCGTGGGCGTCAAGGCGATCCTGCTCGACGGTGCGGCGCACGACGTCGACTCCTCGGAGATGGCGTTCAAGATCGCCGGTTCGATGATCCTCAAGGAAGCTGTCCGCAAGGCCGACCCGGCTCTGCTCGAGCCGATCATGGCCGTCGAGGTCCGCACCCCTGAGGACTACATGGGTGATGTCATCGGCGACCTGAACTCGCGCCGCGGCATGATCCAGTCCATGGAGGACGCCACGGGTGTGAAGGTCATTCGCGCCCAGGTGCCCCTCTCGGAGATGTTCGGGTACGTCGGTGACCTGCGGTCGAAGACCCAGGGTCGTGCGGTGTACTCGATGCAGTTCGACAGCTACGCCGAGGTGCCTCGGGCCGTGGCCGACGAGATCATCAAGAAGACCCGGGGCGAGTAGTCCCACAGGTCGAAACCTGTAGTTCCATCACACAAACCGACCCGTGGGGCCGCGCGCTCTGCAGGTACCTTCCGGTAGCTGCAGCCGGGCAGTCTCTACCAAGTCCTGAGGAGGACACCTAGTGGGCAAGGCGAAGTTCGAGCGGACGAAGCCGCACGTCAACATCGGGACCATCGGTCACGTCGACCACGGCAAGACGACGCTGACCGCCGCGATCTCGAAGGTGCTGCACGACAAGTACCCGGACCTGAACCCCTTCACGCCGTTCGACGAGATCGACAAGGCGCCTGAGGAGAAGCAGCGCGGTATCACGATCAACATCGCGCACGTCGAGTACCAGACCGAGAAGCGTCACTACGCGCACGTCGACGCCCCCGGTCACGCCGACTACATCAAGAACATGATCACGGGTGCGGCGCAGATGGACGGCGCCATCCTCGTGGTCGCGGCCACCGACGGCCCGATGGCCCAGACGCGTGAGCACGTCCTGCTCGCCCGTCAGGTCGGCGTCCCGTACCTGCTCGTGGCGCTCAACAAGTCCGACATGGTCGACGACGAGGAGATCCTCGAGCTCGTCGAGATGGAGGTCCGCGAGCTGCTGTCGTCGCAGGGCTTCGACGGCGACAACGCGCCGGTCGTGCGCGTCTCGGGCCTCAAGGCGCTCGAGGGCGACCCGCAGTGGGTCAAGTCGGTCGAGGACCTGCTGGACGCCGTCGACGAGAACGTGCCGGACCCGGTGCGTGACATCGACAAGCCGTTCCTCATGCCGATCGAGGACGTCTTCACGATCACCGGTCGTGGCACCGTCGTGACGGGCCGCGTCGAGCGCGGTCAGCTCAAGGTGAACGAGGAGGTGGAGATCGTCGGCATCAAGGAGAAGGCGATCAAGACCACCGTCACCGGTGTCGAGATGTTCCGCAAGCTGCTCGACTACGCCGAGGCCGGCGAGAACGTCGGTCTGCTCCTGCGCGGCACGCGCCGCGAGGAGGTCGAGCGTGGCCAGGTCGTCGTGAAGCCGGGTTCGATCACGCCGCACACCGAGTTCGAGGGCCAGGTCTACATCCTGGCCAAGGACGAGGGTGGGCGTCACAACCCCTTCTACACGAACTACCGTCCGCAGTTCTACTTCCGGACGACCGACGTCACCGGTGTCATCACGCTGCCCGAGGGCACCGAGATGGTCATGCCCGGCGACAACACGGAGATCTCCGTCACGCTGATCCAGCCCATCGCGATGGAGGAGGGCCTCGGCTTCGCCATCCGCGAGGGTGGCCGCACCGTCGGCTCGGGTCGCGTCGTCAAGATCATCAAGTGATCCTCGCCCTTCGGGGCTGATCGCTCGGCAGGGCCCGGGAGCTTCGGCTCCCGGGCCCTGCTGCCGTCTGCGGGCTCTGGCGGTGTCCGCCCGCGGCGGGTGGGGAGTGAAACGATTCGGACAGCGGCCCGGACGAGGGATCCTCTCGCCGGGCCTCGCGCGCGCGATTAGCGTCCTGCGCATGTCTGCTGAGCTTCCCGAGTCGCGTCCCACGGCCGACGGCCGCCGCACCGCGACCGCCGTCGACCCGGCTCCTTCGTCCCCGGCGTTCGACGCCGTCCTCGACCCCACCGGCTCGGGCGGCACCGCGGCCCCCGCACAGCCGGGCCGGGGCAAGGTGCTCGGCTGGGTGATCGGGATCGCCCTGGCGATCGTCGTCGGCGTGGGTGCGTACGCGGTGTTCGGTGGCAAGGGTGCCGCCGACGACGCCACGAACGACGACGGTGGGCCGGTGTCCGCCTCGATCGCCCGGGGGACCGCGGACACCGCGGCGCTGACCCTCGAGGGGTCGGTCGGCTCGGTGCTGCTGCGTGCCGACGCGGGCGCGGACGAGCTCGTCGGGATCGAGGCCACGGGCGCCGACGCCGCCGCTCAGCTCAGCGAGGGCGACCCGGCGGTCGCGACGCTGGCCGGCGACGCGTCGACGGTCCGAGTGGCCCCCGAGGTCGCGTGGACCGTGGCGCTGGGTGCAGAGACCGACACGGTCACCGCGAACCTGATGGGCGCCAAGGTCGCGGGCGTCGAGGTCACCGCGGGTGCTCGCTCGGTCGACCTGACGCTGCCGGTGCCGGACGCGCCGGTCACGGTCGACCTGAAGTCCGGCCTGGGGTCGTTCGTGCTGCACGTCCCTGCCGGGGTGGCGGTCCTCGTCGACGTCCAGACCGGCGCGGGTCAGGTGATGGTCGACGACCGCACCGAGAACGCGGTCGAGGCCGGGACGCAGATCCCCACCGAGGGCTTCTCGGCCGACGGGCCGCACTACGTCGTGAAGGTGAGCAGCGGCGTCGGGACGATCATGGTCCACCACGACGCTGCGTGACGGCCGCCCGGGAGCGGCAGCTGGCACGAGGACGGCCGCTCGGACGACGGTCGGCAGAACGGCGGCCGGCAGGACGTCCGGAGTGCTACCGTCGCCCGAGTTCGTCCGACTCGGCGAGGCGGGGGTGCGTGCGGTGAGCGAAGGGTTCTCGGCGACGGCCGGGACGCTCGACGAGGCGGGCAAGGAGCTGCTGCAGGTCGTCACGACCCTGCGGCCTGCTGACCCGGCGGCGTGGCCGGCCGGCGACGGCGTCTACGGCTTCGCGTCGTTGAGCGGCGCGATGGCCGAGGCGCAGACGGCGATGACCACCCGCGTGGGCGATCTCGCGAGCGTGACCGTCGGCTCGGCGATCCGGCTCCAGGACTGCGCGCAGGCGTACCGCGACGCCGAGGAGCGCGTGCGCGCCGCGCTCGAGAAGCTCGCGAGCCTGCTCGTCGGAGCCGTGCGGTGAGGGTGCTGCCGGGCGACGCGGGCGCCGTGAGTGCTGCGGCCACGCAGGTGAGCGGCGCGGCGACCGCGGTGGCCGAGGCCGGCGCTCTCGTGCACGGTCAGCGCGGGGCGCTCGACTGGACCGGTGCGGCCGCCGACGCGTGCGACGCCCGGCTGGGAGCCGTCGAGTCCGGCGCCGGGGCGGTCGAGTCGAGCCTCACCGCGATCGCGGGAGCGCTGACCGGCTTCGCTGCGGAGCTCGCGGCGGCCGAGGAGGACGCGAGGGCCGCCGACGACGACCGCAGGCGGGCGAGGGCCCGGGTCGCCGCCGACGCGCTCGACCTCCCCGCCTGGTACGACTACCTGCGGGCACGCGCGCGGGTGTGGAGCGCGACGGGTCGGGCGGAGGCTGCCGCGGGCCGCGCCGCGGACGCGGTGCGCGCCGCCCTGGGAACCGACAAGCCAGCGATCGACGCGCTGTCCGACGCCGCGCGCCGCGACACCCAGGTCCCGGACGACATGCTCGACAAGGGCTCGTGGGACCAGGCAGACGTGCGGCAGCAGGGGATCGGCTCGTGCTACCTGCTCTCGTCGCTCATGGGCTTCATGCGCACCGACGACGGTGACGCCCTGCTGCGGCGCAACGTGCGCTGGGACGCCCTCAAGCAGGGCTACTGGGTGACCCTCTACGTCGACGGCAAGCCGACCGAGGTGTTCGTCGACGGCGTCTACGACGGCGGCGTGCGCCAGCCCGCCGGCACGGTCGGGCTGGTGTCCGTCTACGAGGCGGCTCTCGGCATCCACCTCGGCTACGCCGACCTCGACGACGGCGGCTACCCCGAGGACGCGATGGAGATGATCACCGGTCGCGACGCGAGCTCGTACACCACCGACGACACGTGGTGGCCGTGGGACGACGAGTTCGGCGGTAACCGCGAGAGCATCGCCGAGCGGCTGGCCGACGGTGCGGCGGTGACGGCGGACACCGGGGGACGTCCCGATGTCGACGACGTCACGGTGCAGGTGCGGCGCGACGGCGAGCTGACCGACATCGAGGTCGACGTCGTGGGCGGGCACGCCTACATGGTCGAGCGGATCGACGACGACGGCGGGGTGTGGGTCCGCAACCCGTGGGGCCAGGGCAACGGTGCGGACGGCGGAGAGGTGTTCCGGATGGACGCGGACGAGTTCGCGCGGATCTTCGGGCGCGTGACGGTCTCGCAGGCACCGGCATGAGCGAGTCGTTCGAGCTGCGTGCCGGGACGCAGCGGGAGGTTGCCGAGGCGCTCGTCGGGGTCGTGGGGCTCGACGTCGTGGACGGCGCGATGCGCGCGCGCCTCGCGGTCGGGCTGCACGGCGCCCGCCACCGCGCCTGGGTGGATCGCGGGCAGGCGCTCTCGCTGCCGGGCTGGGGCACGCTGACGGTGCGGGACGTGAGCGCCGTCGGGGTCGGCCGCGCGGAGCTCGAGTTCGTGCCCGAGTCGGGGGAGCGGCGGTGAGCGACACCGCGACCGGGCGCCGGGTGCGTCCCGTGGTGCTCGCCGGCGTGGGCCTCGGGGTCGTCGCCGTGGCCGTCGCTGCCGTCCTGGCGTGGTCGGGGCGGGGGGACGAGGCGTGGTGCGAGCGCACGGCCGAGACTCCCGCCGGCGGGGTGGTCGAGAGCGCCGCGGGTGGTGCGCAGCTCGTCGTCGGCGACGTGGTGCTCGGGATCGGCGGGCTCTCGGACGACGGGTGCTCGGTGAAGGTGGCGGGTGAGCTCGGCTGGGTCGCGGTGGGGGAGCGGGTCGAGACCGACGGCGTCCCGGTGATGCTGCTGAGCGTCGAGCCGCGCGGGGCCGACGACGACGCCGTGGGTGGGCGCTTCGAGGCCACGTTCTGGATCGGGGCCGACGGCGCGTAGCGGTCGGACGGCGCGCGGAGCGTGAACGGCGCGCACCGGCGCAGGTCGAGCGCGTGCGGGGCCCGGGTGCCCGGTCGCTGCGCGGGATCCGCCGCGCGATGAGGTGCAGGTCACCGCCGGCCCGGGTTGGAGATGCAGGCGCTCGTCTGGCACACTGTTCAGGTTGCCCGCTACGGGTGTGCCTTCGTGCGCGCCAGGCTGGGCCGACAGACGTGGCGAACCGCGTCAGCCCCGGGGTCGACCCGGCGGTGGCGGTTCGACGACAACCACCGACCTCATACCGGGAACGGTATGCAGCGCCCAGGTGCGTCGCGAAGAGCGACACGCCCGAGCGCGGGGGTCGGACGGACCAGTTCGAAGAGAGAGAAGTAGACGACGCCATGGCGGGACAGAAGATCCGCATCCGGCTCAAGTCCTACGACCACGAAGTCATCGACAGCTCGGCGCGCAAGATCGTCGACACGGTGACTCGCGCTGGTGCGTCGGTCGTGGGCCCGGTGCCGTTGCCGACCGAGAAGAACGTGTTCTGCGTCATCCGGTCGCCCCACAAGTACAAGGACAGCCGCGAGCACTTCGAGATGCGCACGCACAAGCGGCTCATCGACATCATCGACCCCACGCCCAAGGCCGTCGACTCGCTCATGCGTCTCGACCTGCCTGCGGACGTGAACATCGAGATCAAGCTCTGATCGCTGGGAAGGAACTGATCCTCATGGTTACCCAGCAGAACGCGCGCCCCGTCACGGCCCTGCTCGGCCGCAAGCTCGGCATGACCCAGCTGTGGGACGAGGCCGGTCGCCTCGTGCCCGTCACGGTCGTCGAGGTCGGCACGAACGTCGTGACGCAGGTCCGCTCCGCTGAGGCTGACGGCTACGCAGCGGTCCAGCTGGCCTTCGGCCAGATCGACCCGCGCAAGGTCACGCAGCCGCTCAAGGGCCACTTCGAAAAGGCCGGGGTTACCCCGCGCCGGAACGTGGCCGAGATCCGCACGTCGAACGCGTCCGAGTACACGCTCGGCCAGGAGATCGACGCGACCGCCTTCGAGGCGGGTCAGCTCGTCGACGTGATCGGCACGACCAAGGGCAAGGGCACCGCCGGTGTGATGAAGCGTCACGGCTTCTCCGGCGTCGGCGCCTCGCACGGTGCCCACCGCAACCACCGCAAGCCGGGCTCGATCGGTGGCGCCTCGACGCCGTCGCGCGTGTTCAAGGGTCTGCGGATGGCCGGTCGGATGGGCGTCGCCCGTCAGACCACTCAGAACCTGACCGTGCACGCGGTCGACGCCGAGCGGGGCCTCCTGCTCGTCAAGGGTGCCGTCCCCGGCCCCAAGAACGGTGTCGTCGTCGTGCGATCCGCTGTGAAGGGTGCGTGACCTCGATGAGCGACACGCTGACCGTCGACGTCGTCGACCCGCAGGGCAAGAAGGCCGGCACGGCCGACCTGCCCGGTGAGGTCTTCGACGCCCAGACGAACGTCCCGCTGATCCACCAGGTCGTCGTCGCGCAGCTCGCCGCGGCCCGACAGGGCACGCACGACACGAAGTCGCGTGGTGAGGTCCGTGGTGGCGGTAGGAAGCCGTACAAGCAGAAGGGCACCGGCCGCGCCCGTCAGGGCTCGACCCGTGCGCCGCAGTTCGCCGGTGGTGGCGTCGTCCACGGCCCCACGCCGCGTGACTACTCGCAGCGGACCCCGAAGAAGATGAAGGCCGCGGCGCTCCGCGGTGCTCTCTCGGACCGCGCTCGCGCCGGCCGCGTGCACGTCGTCTCCGGGTTCGCCCCGGGTGAGGCCCCGTCGACCAAGGCCGCTCTCGCGGTGCTCGACAACCTCACGGTGCGTCGTCACGTGCTCGTCGTCGTCGAGCGTTCCGACGAGATCACGTGGAAGTCGCTGCGCAACGTCGAGCGCGTCCACCTGCTCGTCGCCGACCAGCTCAACACCTACGACGTCCTCGTCTCGGACGACGTCGTCTTCACGCAGGGTGCGCTCGACGCGTTCCTCGCGGGCCCCGTCAAGGGCGCGAAGGCGACGGCGACCTCGACCGAGGCCGAGGAGGAGTCCAAGTGACCAACGTCGGCAAGGACCCCCGCGACATCCTGATCGCGCCGGTCGTCTCCGAGAAGAGCTACGGCCTGCTCGACGAGGGCAAGTACACCTTCCTCGTCGACCCGCGGGCGAACAAGACCGAGATCAAGATCGCCGTCGAGCAGGTGTTCGGCGTGAAGGTCGACTCGGTCAACACCGCCAACCGTCAGGGCAAGGCCCGTCGGACCCGTTTCGGCATCGGCCGCCGCAAGGACACGAAGCGTGCGATCGTCACCCTCCGCGAGGGAACGATCGACATCTTCGGCGGTCCGGTCGGCTGAGCGAAGGACTGAGGACTCATGGGAATCCGTAAGTACAAGCCGACGACGCCGGGCCGCCGTGGCTCGAGCGTGGCCGACTTCGTCGAGATCACGCGCTCCACGCCGGAGAAGTCGCTGGTCCGCCCGCTGACCAAGTCGGGTGGCCGCAACAACACCGGTCGCGTGACCACGCGCCACCACGGTGGCGGTCACAAGCGCGCCTACCGCGTGATCGACTTCCGTCGTCACGACAAGGACGGCGTGCCGGCCAAGGTCGCGCACATCGAGTACGACCCCAACCGCACCGCGCGCATCGCGCTGCTGCACTACGCGGACGGCGAGAAGCGCTACATCATCGCGCCGAACAAGCTGTCGCAGGGTGACGTCGTCGAGGCCGGTGCGGGCGCCGACATCAAGCCCGGCAACAACCTGCCGCTGCGCAACATCCCGACCGGTACGGTCATCCACGCCATCGAGCTGCGGCCCGGCGGCGGAGCGAAGATCGCCCGCTCGGCCGGGACGTCGGTGCAGCTCGTCGCGAAGGACGGCCCGTACGCGCAGCTGCGCATGCCGTCCGGCGAGATCCGCAACGTCGACCTGCGCTGCCGCGCGACGATCGGCGAGGTCGGCAACGCCGAGCAGTCGAACATCAACTGGGGCAAGGCCGGCCGCATGCGCTGGAAGGGCAAGCGCCCGACCGTCCGTGGTGTCGCGATGAACCCGATCGACCACCCGCACGGTGGTGGTGAGGGCAAGACCTCCGGTGGCCGCCACCCGGTGAGCCCGTGGGGTCAGGCCGAGGGCCGTACCCGCCGTCCGAACAAGCCGAGCGACAAGCTCATCGTGCGCCGTCGGCGCACCGGCAAGAAGCGCTGATAGGAGCCCGAGAGAATGCCTCGCAGCCTCAAGAAGGGCCCGTTCGTCGACGGCCACCTGCAGAAGAAGGTCGACGTCCAGAACGAGGCCGGAACGAAGAACGTCATCAAGACGTGGTCGCGTCGTTCGGTCATCACGCCGGACTTCCTGGGCCACACGTTCGCCGTCCACGACGGTCGTAAGCACACCCCGGTGTTCGTGACGGAGTCGATGGTCGGGCACAAGCTCGGCGAGTTCGCCCCGACGCGGACGTTCCGCGGCCACGAGAAGGACGACCGGAAGGGCCGTCGCCGCTGACCCCCGGGTCAGCTGGTGACGCTCTGACGGCAGAGACAGGAGTAGACACGATGGAAGCCAAGGCGAAGGCGCGGTTCGTCCGCGTCACGCCCCAGAAGGCCCGACGCGTCGTCGACCTCATCCGTGGCAAGCAGGCCGGGGAGGCCGTGGCGGTGCTGAAGTTCGCGCCGCAGGCGGCCGCGGAGCCCGTCCTCAAGACGGTGCAGTCGGCGATCGCCAACGCGGTCGAGGGCGCCAAGCGCAACAGTGAGCGCCTCGACGAGGCCAACCTCTACATCTCGGAGGTCTTCGTCGACGAGGGCCCGACCCTGAAGCGGTTCCGGCCGCGCGCTCAGGGTCGCGCCAGCCAGATCCTCAAGCGCACGAGCCACATCACCGTGGTCGTCGCGGAGCGCGAGACGAAGGGACGGTCCTGACAGTGGGGCAGAAGGTCAACCCGCTCGGGTACCGCCTGGGCATCACCACCGACCACAGGTCGCGTTGGTTCGCGGACTCGACGAAGCCGGGTCAGCGCTACCGCGACTACGTTCGCGAGGACGTGCAGATCCGTAAGCTCATGAGCACGGGTCTCGAGCGCGCCGGCATCGCGAAGGTCGAGATCGAGCGCACGCGTGACCGCGTCCGCGTCGACATCCACACCGCCCGCCCGGGCATCGTCATCGGGCGTCGTGGCGCGGAGGCCGACCGCATCCGCGGCGAGCTCGAGAAGCTCACGGGCAAGCAGGTCCAGCTCAACATCCTCGAGGTCAAGAACGCCGAGCTCGAGGCTCAGCTGGTCGCCCAGGGCATCGCCGAGCAGCTCGCGAGCCGTGTGTCCTTCCGTCGCGCGATGCGCAAGGGCATCCAGTCCGCGCAGCGGGCCGGCGCCAAGGGCATCCGCGTGCAGGTCTCCGGCCGTCTCGGCGGCGCGGAGATGAGCCGTACGGAGTTCTACCGCGAGGGTCGTGTGCCGCTGCACACGCTCCGCGCGAACATCGACTACGGGTTCTTCGAGGCTCGCACCACCTTCGGCCGCATCGGCGTCAAGGTGTGGGTCTACAAGGGCGACATGACCGAGAAGGAGTACGCCCGCGAGCAGGCCAGCCAGGCCCCGCGGCCGTCCCGTGGCGGTCCGCGCGGCGAGCGCAGCGACCGTGGTGACCGTGGCCCGCGTGGCGGCGGTCGTCGTGAGCGCGAGGCGCAGGCTCCTGCCGCCGAGGCTCCGGTCGAGTCGAACCCCGAGGCGACCCCTGAGACCGGAACGGAGGCCTGAGCCGTGCTGATCCCGCGCAGGCTGAAGCACCGCAAGCAGCACCACCCGGGGCGCTCCGGCGCCGCGACCGGTGGTACCACGATCTCGTTCGGCGAGTACGGCATCCAGGCTCTTGAGCCCGCCTACGTCACGAACCGGCAGATCGAGGCTGCTCGTATCGCCATGACCCGCCACATCAAGCGTGGCGGCAAGGTCTGGATCAACATCTACCCGGACCGGCCGCTCACGAAGAAGCCTGCTGAGACCCGCATGGGTTCCGGTAAGGGTTCGCCCGAGTGGTGGATCGCCAACGTCAAGCCGGGCCGAGTTCTGTTCGAGCTCGCCGGCGTCCCGGAGCCCCTGGCGCGCGAGGCCATGCGCCGCGCGCAGCACAAGCTCCCGATGAAGACCCGTTTCGTGGTTCGCGAGGGTGGTAACTGATGGCTATCGGAACCAAGGACCTGGCTCCTACCGAGCTGGACGCCTTCGACGACGAGAAGCTGGTCGCCGAGCTGAAGAAGGCCAAGGAGGAGCTGTTCAACCTCCGCTTCCAGTCCGCGACCGGCCAGCTCGAGAGCCACGGGCGGCTCAAGGCCGTGCGCCGCGACATCGCCCGGATCTACACGATCCTGCGCGAGCGCGAGCTCGGTATCCGGACCGCGCCGAGCGCGAGCGAGTGAGGCTGACATGAACGAGAAGCACACCACCGCCACGGCGGAGCACCGCGCGTACCGCAAGACGCGCCGTGGCTACGTCGTGAGCGACAAGATGGACAAGACCGTCGTGGTCGAGGTCGAGGACCGGGTCAAGCACCCGCTCTACGGCAAGGTCCTGCGCCGCACCTCCAAGGTGAAGGCGCACGACGAGCAGAACACGGCCGGCATCGGCGACCTGGTCCTCATCATGGAGACCCGCCCGCTCAGCGCGTCCAAGCGCTGGCGCCTGGTGGAGATCCTGGAGAAGGCCAAGTAAGATCTCGCGGCTTCGGCTGCGTGAAACGGCTGCTCTCGAGCAACCATCCAGTTGCCCACGGGCGGCGGGGAAGTCCCACCGGGTCGTCCCCGCCGCGACGTGTGCATCACGGCAACTATCCGTTCGGCCAGGCTCGGCCCGCTCGGGACCGAGAACCCGCCAGACGACAGGAGTAGGTAGATGATCCAGCAGGAGACGCGGCTTCGCGTCGCCGACAACACGGGTGCGAAGGAGATTCTCTGCATCCGTGTGCTCGGCGGTTCCGGCCGCCGCTACGCCGGGATCGGCGACGTCATCGTCGCCACCGTCAAGGACGCCATTCCCGGCGGCAACGTCAAGAAGGGCGATGTCGTCAAGGCGGTCATCGTGCGCACCCGCAAGGAGCGCCGGCGCCCGGACGGCTCGTACATCAAGTTCGACGAGAACGCGGCCGTGATCCTCAAGAACGACGGTGAGCCTCGCGGCACGCGCATCTTCGGCCCGGTCGGGCGCGAGCTGCGTGACAAGAAGTTCATGAAGATCATCTCGCTGGCTCCGGAGGTGCTCTGACCATGGCGAAGATCAAGAAGGGCGACCTCGTGGTCGTCATCTCGGGCCGTGACAAGGGCAAGCAGGGCCGTGTCCTCGAGGTCCTCACGGAGACGCAGCGCGTCGTCGTCGAGGGCATCCAGCGCGTGCAGAAGCACGTGAAGGCCGGCCAGACGTCGCGTGGCACCCGCACGGGTGGCATCGAGACCGTCGAGGCGCCCATCCACATCAGCAACGTGATGCTCGTGGACCCGGAGACCAAGAAGGGCACCCGGGTCGGCTACCGCTCCGAGCAGGTCGAGCGCGACGGCCGCACCCGGACGGTCCGCGTCCGCGTTGCCAAGCGCTCCGGGAAGGACGTCTGAGATGACTGAGACGACGATCCAGGCTCCGGCGACGCCCCGCCTGAAGTCCAAGTACAACGACGAGATCAAGTCGGCTCTCTTCGAGCAGTTCTCGCACGAGAACATCAACCAGGTCGCGCGCCTCGTGAAGGTCGTCGTGAACATGGGTGTCGGAGAGGCCGCCAAGGACTCGAAGCTCATCGACGGTGCGATCCGCGACCTGACCCAGATCACGGGCCAGAAGCCGCAGGTCACGAAGGCTCGCAAGTCCATCGCGCAGTTCAAGCTGCGTGAGGGCATGCCGATCGGTGCGCACGTCACGCTGCGCGGCGACCGTGCGTGGGAGTTCCTCGACCGCCTGCTGTCGACCGCGCTGCCTCGCATCCGCGACTTCCGCGGCCTGTCGCCCAAGCAGTTCGACGGCCACGGCAACTACACGTTCGGCCTCGTGGAGCAGTCCGTGTTCCACGAGATCGACCAGGACAAGATCGACCGTGTCCGCGGTATGGACATCACGGTCGTGACCACGGCGGACACCGACGACGAGGGCCGCGCCTTGCTCAAGCTCCTCGGCTTCCCGTTCAAGGAGGACTGACCCATGGCGAAGACCGCTCTGATCAACAAGGCGAACGCCAAGCCCAAGTTCGCGGTGCGTGGCTACACGCGCTGCCAGCGCTGCGGCCGTCCGCACTCGGTGTACCGCAAGTTCGGCCTGTGCCGGATCTGCGTGCGGGAGATGGCCCACCGTGGCGAGCTCCCCGGCGTCACCAAGAGCAGCTGGTAATCCCCTCACGACTCGATCGTCGGTAGGTCCCGGGCCGCTTCGCGCGGCCCGGGATACCCCGGCGAGAAAGGGCTGAAGCCCCCATGACCATGACCGACCCGATCGCAGACTTCCTGACTCGTCTGCGGAACGCGAACTCGGCGCACCACGACACCGTGTCGATCCCGTTCTCGAAGCTCAAGTCGCACATCGCGGAGATCCTCCAGGCCGAGGGTTACATCCAGGGCTGGAAGGTCGAGGAGGCCCCTGTGGGCCAGAACCTCGTCGTCGAGCTCAAGTACGGCCCGAACCGCGAGCGTGCGCTCGCCGGCGTCAAGCGCGTGTCCAAGCCGGGCCTGCGCGTGTACGCCAAGTCGACCAACCTGCCCAAGGTGCTCGGCGGCCTCGGCGTGGCGATCCTGTCCACGTCCTCCGGCCTGCTCACCGACAAGCAGGCCGCCAAGAAGGGCGTGGGTGGGGAAGTCCTCGCCTACGTCTGGTGATCTGAGACCAGGAAAGGAGCCAAGCCATGTCTCGTATCGGCAGGATTCCCGTCCCGGTCCCGGCTGGGGTGGACGTCAACATCGACGGCGCCGTCGTCACCGTGAAGGGCCCGAAGGGCACCCTCACGCACACGGTCGCCTCGCCCATCGAGGTCAAGCAGGAGGACGGCACGCTCGTCGTGTCCCGTCCTGACGACGAGCGCTACTCGCGCTCGCTGCACGGCCTCACCCGCACGCTTCTGGCCAACCTGGTCACCGGTGTGACGGAGGGCTACATCAAGAAGCTCGAGATCGTGGGCACGGGTTACCGCGTCACGGCCAAGGGTTCGGACCTCGAGTTCGCCCTCGGCTTCAGCCACCCGGTCGTCGTCTCGCCGCCGGAGGGCATCTCCTTCGTGGTCGAGGCCCCGACGCGCTTCTCGGTGCAGGGCATCGACAAGCAGCAGGTCGGCGAGGTCGCCGCGAACATCCGCAAGATCCGCAAGCCGGAGCCGTACAAGGGCAAGGGTGTGCGTTACGCGGGCGAGAACGTGCGCCGCAAGGTCGGAAAGGCTGGGAAGTAAGCCATGGCGATCAGCATCAAGGGCAAGGGCAAGGCGATCTCGCGCAAGCGTCGTCACCTGCGCCTGCGCAAGAAGGTCGTCGGCACGGCGGCTCGTCCGCGCCTCGTCGTGACGCGCTCGGCGCGCCACATCACGGCCCAGGTCGTGGACGACGCGATCGGTCAGACCGTCGCGTACGCGTCCACGCTCGAGGCCGACCTGCGCGGCGCCGAGGGCGACAAGTCGGCGAAGGCGAAGAAGGTCGGCGAGCTCGTCGCCGAGCGCGCCAAGGCCAAGGGCATCGAGGCGGTCGTGTTCGACCGCGGCGGCAACAAGTACCACGGCCGCGTGGCCGCGGTGGCCGACGGCGCCCGCGAGGGCGGTCTGGCACTGTGACCACGACGATCCGGAAGAAGAGGACTCACTGATGGCTGCTCCTGCACGCAGCAACACCGGTGCTCAGGGCACCGGCGGCGAGCGCCGCGACGGCGGTCGCCGTGATGGCGGCGGTCGCCGTGGCGACGCCGCAGAGAAGAGCGCGTTCCTCGAGCGCGTCGTGACCATCAACCGCGTGGCCAAGGTCGTCAAGGGTGGCCGTCGGTTCAGCTTCACCGCGCTCGTCGTGGTGGGCGATGGTGACGGCACCGTGGGCGTCGGCTACGGCAAGGCCAAGGAGGTGCCCGCGGCGATCGCCAAGGGTGTCGAGGAGGCGAAGAAGAACTTCTTCCGCGTCCCCCGCATCCAGGGCACGATCCCGCACCCCATCACGGCCGAGGCCGCTGCCGGCATCGTCCACCTGCGCCCCGCCGCGCCCGGTACCGGTGTGATCGCCGGTGGCCCGGTGCGTGCGGTGCTCGAGTGCGCCGGCATCCACGACGTCCTGAGCAAGTCGCTCGGTTCGTCGAACGCGATCAACATCGTCCACGCGACGGTCGCGGCCCTGCGTGGTCTCGAGCAGCCTGAGGCCGTGGCCGCACGCCGTGGCCTGCCGCTCGAGCACGTCGTGCCGGCCCCGCTCCTGCGGGCGCAGGCCGCCGGCCAGGCTGCGAAGGCCGCCGAGAAGGTGGGTGCGTGATGGCCCGCCTCAAGGTGACGCAGAAGCGCTCCGGCATCGGTGGCAAGCAGAACCAGCGCGACACGCTCCGCACGCTTGGTCTCAAGCGCATCGGCGACGTCGTCGTCAAGGAGGATCGTCCCGAGATCCGCGGCATGGTGAAGACCGTGCAGCACCTCGTGGCGGTCGAGGAGGTCGAGTGACCATGGCTGACGAGAAGAACGACAAGGTGGCCGCTGAGGCCGAGGCTGCGCCCAAGGCCGCCGCCAAGAAGCCTCCGGCCAAGAAGGCGACGACCGCGGCTGCCGAGAAGGCTCCGGCCAAGAAGGCGCCCGCGAAGGCCGCTGCCAAGGACGAGGCGACCGAGGCCGCTCCGGCCAAGGCTGCTCCGGCCAAGGCCGCTGCCGCCAAGAAGGCTCCCGCCAAGACGCAGACCGCTGCCGCCAAGAAGGCGGCGGAGGCTGCGGCTCAGCCGGGTGCCGGTGGCACGCTCAAGGTCCACCACCTGCGTCCGGCCCCCGGCGCCAAGACCGCGAAGACCCGTGTCGGTCGTGGTGAGGCGTCGAAGGGCAAGACCGCGGGCCGCGGTACCAAGGGCACCAAGGCTCGCTACCAGGTTCCGGACCGCTTCGAGGGTGGGCAGATGCCGCTGCACATGCGGCTGCCCAAGCTCCGTGGCTTCAAGAACCCGTTCCGTGTCGAGTACCAGGTCGTCAACCTGGACAAGCTCTCGGCGCTGTACCCCGACGGTGGCGACGTGACGGTCGCCGACCTGGTCGCCAAGGGCGCGGTCCGCAAGGGCCAGCGCGTCAAGCTGCTCGGCGACGGTGACCTCACCGTCAAGGTCTCCGTGGCCGTGGACGCGTACTCCGCGTCGGCCAAGGAGAAGGTCGTCGCCGCGGGTGGCTCGATCACCGAGGGCTGACGTCCCCACGTCCGTCAGGACGCGCACGACACCTGAAGCGGGTGGTTCCGGCTGAGGCCGGGGCCACCCGCTTCGTCGTGCGCGGCGCGAGACGGCCGTCGCGGCCCTCCGTGGGCCCGTCGCATCGCGGCGTCGTGGGCGGGGTCGGCCCGGCGCGGACGTCGCGTGTGCGGCCGCTGACGGCTCCGTGACGCCCCGAAACGGTTCGCGCCCGCGCGCGGGCGGCGGGGTCGCGTCGTCGGCGGAGAGGGCGGCGGCGCGCGAGTCGACGGCGTCCGGCTGCGACGCGAGCTCGCTGCGCGACCGGTCCTGCCCCGCGCGCGCATCTCGCCGGACGCGATGAATCGCCGCTGACCTGCGGGGACGGTCGGACGCCGCGGCCTTGGCCGCGTGCGCAGTGCGCCGCTCGAGCCGTGACGAGCGGTGGAGCACCGGCTGCGGTGCGCCCGCTCGAGACGGCGGGCGCAGCTCGTCGGCGTCCTGCAGATGGGCACGGTGACGGTGACCGCCGCGGCAGGGGGCATACTGCTCCTGCTCGCCGCTCGTCGGCGTCGGTGAGCGCGCGGGTAGCAGGGACGCTCACCCGCGTTGACAGAGCCGGGTCGGGTTGCAGGTAGTCTTGCTGCGGCCTTGGCCAGGTCATGGCTGACGACGTGCCGCACGGGCGGCTACCCAGGAGGACAGGTGCTAGGCGCATTCGTGCGGGCGTTCCGGACGCCCGACCTGCGGCGGAAGCTGCTCTTCACCATCGGCATCATGGTGGTGTTCCGCATCGGATCCTTCCTGCCCACACCAGGGGTGTCCTACCCCAACGTGCAGCAGTGCATCGACGAGATGGGCACGGGCAACGACCTGCTCGGCCTCGTGAACCTCTTCAGCGGCGGCGCGCTGCTGCAGCTGTCGGTGTTCGCGCTCGGGATCATGCCGTACATCACGGCGAGCATCATCGTGCAGCTGCTGCGCGTGGTGATCCCCAAGTTCGAGGAGCTGCACAAGGAAGGTCAGTCGGGTACCGCGAAGCTCACGCAGTACACGCGCTACCTGACGATCGCCCTGGCGGTCCTGCAGTCGACGACGGTCATCACGATCGCGCGCAGCGGCCAGCTCTTCGGCGGCTGCACCGTCGACGTCATCCCGGACAGCTCGTGGATCACGCTCGTCATCATGGTCATCACGATGACCGCCGGTACGGGCCTGATCATGTGGCTCGGCGAGCTCATCACCGAGCGCGGTGTCGGCAACGGCATGTCGCTGCTCATCTTCACGTCGATCGCGGCCAGCTTCCCGCCGGCGCTGTGGTCGATCGCCGGTGGCAACAACGGCGCGACGAAGTTCCTCATCGTGTTCGCGATCATCATCCTGGTCATCGCGCTCGTCGTCTTCGTCGAGCAGAGCCAGCGGCGCATCCCGGTGCAGTACGCCAAGCGCATGGTCGGTCGCCGCATGTACGGCGGCTCGAGCACCTACATCCCGATCAAGATCAACATGGCGGGCGTCATCCCGATCATCTTCGCGTCGTCGCTCCTGGCGATCCCGGGGATCATTGCGCAGTTCGGCGACCAGACCTCGCCGTGGGTGCTGTGGGTCTCGCGCAACCTCGCGGTCGCGGACGCCCCGCTGCACCTCGCGCTCTACGTCTTCCTGATCATCTTCTTCTGCTACTTCTACACGGCGATCACGTTCAACCCGGACGAGGTCGCGGACAACATGAAGAAGTACGGCGGCTTCATCCCGGGCATCCGCGCGGGCCGTCCGACCGCCGACTACCTGAGCTATGTGATCTCGCGGATCACGGCTCCCGGCTCGCTGTACCTCGCGATCGTCGCGCTCATCCCGACGCTGGCGTTCGCCCTGCTCGACATCGGCCAGAACATCCCGTTCGGCGGGTCGTCGATCCTCATCGTGGTGGGCGTCGGTCTGGAGACCGTCAAGCAGATCGAGTCGCAGCTGCAGCAGCGTCACTACGAAGGGTTCCTCCGATGAGCACGCGTCTGGTCCTGCTGGGCCCCCCCGGAGCGGGCAAGGGCACGCAGGCGGCCCGCCTGGCCGAGCGTCTGGGCGTCCCGGCGATCTCGACCGGCGACATCTTCCGCGCGAACATCAAGGGCGGCACCGAGCTCGGCCGCAAGGCGCAGGAGTACTCCTCGCGCGGCGCGCTGGTGCCCGATGAGGTCACGAACGCCATGGTGCGCGACCGCCTCGCGCAGGCGGACACCGCCGAGGGCTTCCTGCTCGACGGGTACCCCCGCAACGTGGCGCAGGTGGCCGAGCTCGACACGATCCTGGCTGACGCCGGCGTGACGCTCGACCTCGCGGTCGAGATCACGGCGGACCCGGAGGTCGTCGTCGAGCGGCTGCTGAAGCGTGCCGAGATCGAGGGCCGCGAGGACGACACGGCCGACGTGATCCGTCACCGGCTCGACGTCTACGCCGAGCAGACCGCGCCGATCTCGGACGTCTACGCCCAGCGCGAGCTGCTTGCGCAGGTCGACGGCATCGGCGAGGTCGACGAGGTCACCGAGCGTCTGCTGTCGGCGATCGGCTCCGCCGTCCGCTGAGCGGTCGGTCGGGACGAGTGGGCGCCGTGTTCGGCCGCGAGAAGATCGAGTACAAGACCCCGGACCAGGTGCGCACGATGCGCCGGGCCGGGCTGGTGGTCGCCGACGCGCTGGACGCCGCCCGTGCGGCCGCGGTGCCGGGGGCGACGACCGCGGACGTCGACGCCGCGGCGGCTCGGGTCATCACCGCGAGCGGCGCGAAGCCGTCCTTCCTCGGGTACCACGGGTACCCGGCCACCGTGTGCGTCTCGGTGAACGACGAGGTCGTGCACGGGATCCCGGGGGAGCGGGTGCTCGTCGCGGGTGATGTGGTCTCGATCGACTGCGGCGCGATCGTCGACGGCTGGCACGGCGACAGCGCAGTGTCCTTCGTCCTCGGTGAGGGCGACCCGGGCGACGTCGAGCTCGTCGCGACCGGCGAGGCGGCCCTGTGGGCCGGCATCGCTGCGCTGGCAGGGGCCGACCGCCTCGGGGTCGTGGGCGATGCGGTCGAGGACGTCGTCGACGACGCGCACACCGCGGGCCGCAACGGCGGCGTGCGGTTCGGCGTGGTCGAGGACTACGTGGGGCACGGCATCGGCTCCGCGATGCACCAGCCGCCGGACGTGCTGAACTACCGCACCCGTGACCGCGGCGCCAAGGTGCGCCCCGGCCTGTGCGTGGCCGTCGAGCCGATGATCGTGCGCGGCGACCAGGCGACCCGTGTCCTGGCCGACGACTGGACCGTCGTGACCGAGGACGGGTCGCGTGCGTCCCACTGGGAGCACACCGTCGCGATCCTGGAGACCGGGATCTGGGTGCTCACGGCCCGCGACGGTGGCGCGGCGGGACTCGCCCCCCACGGCGTGGTGCCCACACCGCTCGCCTGAGCCTCGCCAGGGAGTCGGATGTCACGTGCGCGAGAGGGTGGAGCGGTTTCGTCGAACGGGTGCCATGGCGTAAAGTGTCCCGTTGGGTGTGTGCGCTCCGTAGGTTGCGCGTGACCGGGAAACCGGCCGAGCGGCTTGGAGCAGCACCCGCTCCCTTCCACGATCTCGACGACGGCCCGGCTCCTTGCCTGTCCGCGTGGATGTCGTGGTGCTCGACACGACCGACAGTTAGCGGAGGATATGGCGAAGAAGGACGGCGTCATCGAGATCGAGGGCAGCGTCGTCGAGGCGCTCCCGAATGCGATGTTCCGCGTGGAGCTCACCAACGGCCACAAGGTGCTCGCGCACATCTCGGGCAAGATGCGACAGCACTACATCCGGATCCTCCCTGAGGACCGGGTGGTCGTCGAGCTGAGCCCGTACGACCTGTCCCGCGGTCGCATCGTCTACCGCTACAAGTAATCACCACGAGAACGCCGTCGGCCCCGTGAGGGCGCGCGGCGGCGGAGGAATCACGCGATGAAGGTCAAGCCCAGCGTCAAGAAGATCTGCGACAAGTGCAAGGTGATCCGCCGGCACGGTCGCGTTCAGGTGATCTGCGAGAACCTGCGTCACAAGCAGCGCCAGGGCTGATGCCCCGGCGGCATCTCGCCGCACCACGCCCCGAGCGCTCGGGGCACGCACGACGGACCGTCAGGTCCGGCAAGCGCATCGTCGCTCCGGCGGCCGCACCCGAGGTCTGACCCACGGGACGGGCGCCGGCGAACCCTCGGCTCGGAGGCCGGGGCCCGCAGGCACGTGGGAAGACGGTGCGGAAGACCTCCGAGCAGTTACAGGAGCCACCAGGCACATGGCACGTCTCATCGGAGTGGACCTCCCCCGCGAGAAGCGGCTGGAGATCGCGCTCACCTACATCTACGGGGTCGGCCGCACGCGCGCCAAGGCCACCCTCGCGGCCACCGGCATCTCCGGCGACCTGCGGGTCAAGGACCTCGGCGACAACGAGCTCGTCGCCCTGCGCGACTACCTCGAGGGCAACTACAAGCTCGAGGGTGACCTGCGACGTGAGGTCGCCGCGGACATCCGCCGCAAGGTCGAGATCGGCTGCTACGAGGGCCTGCGTCACCGCCGCGGCCTTCCGGTGCGCGGTCAGCGCACGAAGACCAACGCGCGTACCCGCAAGGGCCCGAAGCGCACCGTCGCCGGCAAGAAGAAGGCCGGGCGCAAGTAACGCCCCCGCTGCCGGCAGCCCGATCCGTAGAGAGAAGAAGAGCAGATGCCTCCCAAGTCCCGTACCGCCGTGCGCAAGCCGCGCCGCAAGGAGAAGAAGAACGTCTCCCACGGCCAGGCGCACATCAAGAGCACGTTCAACAACACGATCATCTCGATCACCGACCCCTCGGGCGCCGTGATCTCGTCGGCGTCGTCCGGCCAGGTCGGCTTCAAGGGCTCGCGCAAGTCGACGCCGTTCGCGGCGCAGCTCGCCGCCGAGGCCGCCGCGCGTCGTGCGCAGGAGCACGGCATGCGCAAGGTCGACGTCTTCGTCAAGGGCCCGGGCTCGGGTCGTGAGACGGCGATCCGTTCGCTGCAGGCCGCTGGTCTCGAGGTCGGTTCGATCCAGGACGTGACGCCGCAGGCGCACAACGGCTGCCGTCCGCCGAAGCGCCGCCGCGTCTGATCGACACCCGTACCGGGCCGAGCCCCTGCCCGGCCCGGTACGGGTGCACGCGGCTCACAGACTCATCCCCTGGCATGCGGACCGAGGCATGACCGGGAACGCAACACCTGCGTGGCGTCATATGGCGGACGTCCGCTGAGAGGAAACACACCGTGCTGATCGCACAGCGCCCCACCCTGACCGAAGAGGTCATCTCGGAGGTCCGTTCGCGGTTCTCCATCGAGCCGCTCGAGCCCGGCTTCGGCTACACGCTCGGCAACTCGCTCCGCCGGACGCTGCTGTCCTCCATCCCCGGTGCCGCCGTCACGTCGATCCGCATCGACGGCGTCCTGCACGAGTTCTCGACCGTGCCGGGTGTCAAGGAGGACGTCACCGAGATCATCCTCAACATCAAGAACCTCGTCGTCTCCTCGGAGAACGACGAGCCCGTCGTGATGTACCTGCGCAAGCAGGGCCCCGGCGACGTCACCGCGGCGGACATCGTCCCGCCGGCGGGGGTCGAGGTGCACAACCCCGAGCTCCACCTGGCCACGCTGAACGACAAGGGCAAGCTCGAGATCGAGCTCACCGTCGAGCGTGGCCGTGGCTACGTGTCGGCCGCGCAGAACAAGTCGTACGACACCGAGATCGGCCGCATCCCGGTCGACTCGATCTACTCGCCCGTGCTCAAGGTGACCTACAAGGTCGAGGCGACGCGTGTCGAGCAGCGCACCGACTTCGACAAGCTCATCGTGGACGTCGAGACGAAGGCGGCGATCAGCCCGCGCGACGCGCTCGCGTCGGCCGGCAAGACGCTCGTCGAGCTGTTCGGTCTGGCTCGCGAGCTCAACGTCGAGGCGGAGGGCATCGAGATCGGCCCGTCGCCGACGGACGCGGCCCTGGCCGCGGACCTGGCGCTGCCGATCGAGGACCTGCAGCTGACGATCCGCTCGTACAACTGCCTCAAGCGCGAGGGCATCCACACGGTCGGCGAGCTCGTCGCCCGGTCGGAGGCCGACCTCCTGGACATCCGCAACTTCGGCGCCAAGTCGATCACGGAGGTCAAGGAGAAGCTCGCCGAGCTCGGCCTGACCCTCAAGGACAGCCCGCTCGACTTCGACCCGTCCGCGTCGGCGTACTACGGCGACGACGAGGGCGACTTCGTCGAGGACGAGCAGTACTGACATCAGCACCGGTCCAGTACTGACCCGGTACTGACGAAGAACTTCAAGGAGAACTGACCATGCCCACGCCCACCAAGGGTCCCAGGCTCGGTGGCGGTCCCGCGCACGAGCGGCTGATCCTCGCGAACCTCGCGACCCAGCTGTTCGAGCACGGCCGCATCACGACGACCGAGGCGAAGGCCAAGCGCCTGCGTCCGCTCGCCGAGCGCCTCATCACGTTCGCCAAGCGCGGCGACCTGCACGCCCGCCGTCGCGTCCTGACCGTCGTCAAGGACAAGAGCGTCGTGCACGTGCTCTTCACCGAGATCGCCCCGGCCCTGGCCGAGCGCAACGGTGGCTACACGCGCATCACGAAGATCGGTCCGCGCAAGGGCGACAACGCGCCCCTCGCCGTGATCGAGATCGTGCGCGAGCCGCTCTCGCCGAAGCAGGCCGTCGTCAAGGAGGCCACGAAGGCCGCCGAGAAGGCCGCCAAGCCGAAGGCCGACAAGCCGAAGGCCGCCAAGGTCGAGGACGCGCCGGTCGAGGACGTCGTCGCCGACGCTCCCGTCGAGGACGCGCCCGCCGACGAGGCGAAGGCCGACGACAAGGCCTGACGCTCGCCGTCGCCGCACGAAGGCCCGGACACCCCGCGGTGTCCGGGCCTTCGTCGTCCCGCGTCCGGGCCCCGCGAGCGACCGGCCAGGTGGGCGCGGTTCAGGTCGGCTCGGATCAAGGGGGGGTTCGCCGGTCAGGTGAACAGGCAGAAGGGGTGCCCCGACGGGTCCAGCAGGACACGGACGTCCTGCTGGGGCTGTGCGGCGGCCAGGACCGCCCCGCAGCGGATCGCCCAGGCGGTCGCAGCCGCGAGATCCTCGACCAGGACGTCCAGGTGCTGGGTGGCGTTCTGGCCATCGGGGCTCGCGGGCCACGTGGGGCGGCGGAACTGGCGCTCGTGCTCGAAGTTGAGCGTGAGTCCCGGTCTGCCGGGGTCGCCCGTGGCGACCTGGGCCCAGCCCGCGTCGTCGCCGTGCGGTGGGTCCTGGGCCGTCACGCGGCCGCCCAGAAGGCGTGCGTAGAAGTCGGCGAGCAGCGCGGGGTCGTCCGTGCCGATCGTGACCGAGGTGGCGTGCAGCGAGGGACGGTCCATCCCGTCACGCTAGGCCCGGCCCGGCCGGCGCGCTCCGTCACGGAGTCGCCGGCCGGGCTCACCTGGTCGTACCGGTGCTCAGCTGCGGCGGCGACGGGCCGTCAGCGCCGTCGCACCGAGCGCGAGGCTCAGCAGCGCGAGCGCCACCAGCGGTCCGGCGGTGGCACCGGTCGTCGCGAGCTCGTCGTCCTGGTCGTCCCGGCCGCCCGAGGTGGGCGTCGGCCGCGGCGTCGCCGAGGGGTCCGGCGAGGCCGAGGGGTCCGGTGTCGGCACCGCTGCTCGGACCTCGACGGCGACCCGGGCGCGCTCGCCCGAGGCCGTCATGACGACGACGTGGTGGGTGCCCGCGGGGGTCGAGGCAGGCACCGTCACGTCGACGACGAGCGCGCCGTCGGCATCCGCACGCACCTCGGCGAGCAGCACCGGCGTCGAGTGCAGCTCGATGCGTGCCTGCTCGTGGGGCTCGAGCCCGGACACCCGGACCTCAAGAGCGCCGCCGGGGGCGATGCGCGGCGTGGAGACCTCGACCTCGGGGACCGGCGCCGGGGCCACGACGAGCGTCGTGGTCGCCGTGGCGTCGTCGCCGACACCGTTCGTGGCCCGGAACGTCACCGTGGAGGTCCCCGCGGTCGTGGGCGTGCCCGTGAGACGGCCACCCGACGAGGTCGGCACGAACGTGACGCCCGCCGGCAGGCCGCTGGCCGTGACGGTCGGGGCCGGGTACCCGAGCGAGGCGACCGTGGCGGTGAGCGGCTCTCCCACGACGACGTCGACCTGGCCGGGTGCCGTGATCGACGGCGGCGCCTGGACGACGACCGTCCACGGCACGGTGAGCGCGGTACCCACCGCGTTGTCGAGCGTGACCTGCACGTCGTGCGTGCCGAGCGCGGACGTGGTGCCGGTCAGTCGCAGCTCGCCGCCGCTCACGGAGACGGACAGGCCGGCGGGCAGGCCGGTCGCGGTCGCGGTGGGCTCGGGGTGCCCGAGCACCGGGGTGAGGGCGACGTCGACCGCGGTGGCGGTGCGCACGACGGTGGTCCCGCCGCTCAGCGTCGTCGTCGGGGGAGCGGGGACCGTGAGGGTCACCGTGGCCGTCGCGGTGCCGCGCACGTTCGTCGCCGTGACGACGACCTCGTGCTCGCCCTGGTCCGCCTCCGACGGCGTGCCCGAGAACGACGCGGATGCGGCGTCGAACGTCAGCCACGCCGGCAGCGGCGACGTGGTGAGCGTCGGCGCGGGGTGGCCGGTCGGCTCGAGCGTGAGCGTCGAGGCCGTGCCTGCCGGGAACCTCGCGGCGACGTCGTCGCCCGCCGAGGGTGCCGACTCGACGTCGAGCACGATGCTGGTGCTCGACTCGTCGCCGACCCCGTTGCCCGCCGTGACGACGGCCGTGAACCGACCGTCTCGCGTCGGCGTCCCTGCGAGGCGAGCGCCGTCGCCGTCCTCGACGAGCGTGACCCCCGCGGGCAGACCCGTGACCGTGAGCGCGGGGGCGGGGTAGCCCGTGACGGTGAGCGGGATCAGCGTCATCGGCGCACCGAGCACGAGCGTGGCGGACGCCGCCGCCGAGACGCCCGCGGGCTCCTGCACGACGACGGTCCAGCCGGCGTCCGTCGTGCCGGTGGCGCTCGTCAGCGTGACCTCGACGTCGAACGCGCCGGCCTGGGTCGGGGTGCCGACGAGCCGCACGGTGGCGCCCGTCTGCTCGATCGCGAGGCCGGCGGGAAGCCCGTCCGCGTCCGCCACGGGCGTCGGGTGCCCGGCGAGCGTGAAGGCCGCACGGTCGACCGCGGTCCCGAGCCGCAGGGTCGTGGCGGACGGCGGGGACGCGAAGGTCGGGACCGATGTGACCTCGATGGTCACCGGCACCGGCGTCGGGTCCGTGTCGACGCCGTTGGAGGCCGACAGCGTCACGGTGTAGGTGCCCGGAGACGTCGGGGTGCCCGAGACGATCCCGCCGGACAGCGTGAGCCCTGCGGGCAGCGCGGTCGTCGAGAGCGTGGGCGCCGGATAGCCGCCGAGGGCGATCGGCAGCACGGCAGCGGTGTCCACCGGGAGCGTGACGGTGGGCGGTGCGCTGAGCGTGGCGGGCACCTGGACGACGACGGTGAACGACAGGGTCGCTGCCGTCCCCACCCCGTTGGTCGCGGTCACGGTGACGTCGTGGCGCCCACCGGTGGCGTTCGTCGTGCCGGACAGCAGCACACGACCGCCCGAGACGACCACGCCGAGCCCGCTCGGCAGGCCCGTCGCGCTCACGGTCGGGGCGGGGTAGCCGGTGACGAGCCCGACGTCGACCGTGCCCACCGCGGTGCCGCGCCGGACGGGGACGTCGGTGACGCTCGCGGTGAGGGCCGCCGGGGCGGTCACGACGACGGTCACGTTCGCGGTCGCCGTGCCCGCCGCGTTCGTCGCCGTGACGGCGAACGGGCCGAACGAGCCCGAGACGGCCGCACCCGGGGCCGCGGTGAACGTGCCCGTCGCGGCGGTGAACGTCAGCCAGCCGGGGAGCGCCGAGCCGAGCGCGAGCGTCGGACGCTCGTGCCCGCTCCATGCCAGCGCCAGGGAGTCGGTCGTCCCGGCCCGCAGCGTGAGCTCGGGCGACGCGTCGGCGAAGGACGGGCCCTGCAGCACGTCGATCGTGAGGTCCCGCGCGACGGCCCCGCCGACACCGTTGTCCGCGGTCACCCGGACGACCACGGCGCCGCTCGCGGTGGTGGCGGTGGGGGTCCCGACGACCTTCACCTGGCCGGGCGTGCTCGTGTCGAGCGAGAGGCCCGGCGGCAGCGATCCTCCGCCGAGGACGGTGGTGGTGAGCGTCGGGCTCGGGTAGCCGGTCGCGACCAACGTCGCGCCGGTGAGTGCGGAGCCCAGAGTCGTCGACACCGCCGCCGGCCCGGTCACCTGCGGGGCGGCCTGCACGGTCCATGCCCAGGTGGTGGTGGCGGTCGCGAAGCCGTTGTCCGCCGTGATCGTCGCGGTGCCGGTGGCCTGGGCGGCGCTCGTCGGGCGTGCCGGCGTCCCGGTGATCGCTGCGGTCGAGCCGGTCAGGACCGCCGACAGGCCCGCGGGCAGGCCGGTGGCCGTCACCTCGTAGGGGTCGCCCGTCAGCGGCACGGGCAGCGACGTCGCCGAACCCGCCGTCACGAGGGTCGTCGTGGGGGCGGTCACCGTGGGCCGCGGGCCGACGACCAGGTCCAGGGTCCCCGTCCCCGTGCCCCACGCGTTGGTCGCGGTGACCGTCACGGTGCTCGCGCCCTGCAGGGTGGGCGTGCCGGTGATGGCGCCGTCGGAGTAGCTCAGCCCGGCGGGCAGTCCGGTGACGTCGACCTGCGGTGCCGGGTATCCGGTCGTTGTGATCGGGATCGAGACCGGCTCGCCCAGGATGACGTCGTGCCGCTCGTTCGCGGCCGTGACCACGGTCGGCTGCTGGCCCACCACGACCGACCTGCTGAACGAGGCCGTGCGGTACTCGTTCCCCACGGTCGTCGTGACTGCGAACGTGCCCGTGGCGGTGGGCGTGCCGGTCAGCTGGACGTCCGAGCCGACCAACGCCAGGCCCGTGCCGGCGGGCAGCCCGGTGGTCGGGCCGAGGATCGTCGACCCGGGGGTCGAGGTCACGGTCCCGAGGGTCGTGGGACCGGCGACGCCGACGGTCGCGTCCAGGGCCGAGTAGGTCACCGAGACGGGCGACGGGACGACGACGGGGATGGTCGCGTCCGCCGTCAGCGCGTTGGCCACGTCGGCGTGCAGCGTGACCGAGGTGTCCGCGTAGGAGGTCCCGGGGTTGCCGGTGAGCGTGACGGTCGTCGTCGTACCCGACTTGCTGGTCGAGACGTTCATCCAGGACGGCTTCCCGGAGGTCATCGTGACGTCGGGCGCGGGGTTGCCGGTGACGGCCACGGTCCGCGTCGTGGTGGTCGACGGGGGGAAGACGAGCGGGCTCGTGCTGGCGAACGCGGGTGCCACGTACGTGGGCTCGCCGACGTTCGCCCCGATGCCCTCGAATGTCACCGAGACGTTCTGGTTGGTCGTCGTCGCCGAGACGAACAGGGTGACCTTCTTGACCCGGCTGCGGTCGAAGCCCGACGGGAACGTGAAGACCGCGACGTCGCCCACGTAGGCGGGCGTGTAGCGGATGGTGAGCCAGTCGCCCGCCGCGCCGCCGTTGCGCGTGAGCCCGCCGACGCTCGCGACCTTGCCGTTGACGTCCTCGGCGCTGACGCCGAACGTCACCGCCGACGGCTGGTTCGGCGTCACGTCGCGGTACTTGAGCTGCAGGCGGTCGGCACCTGCCTGCTCGAGGTTCACCACCGAGTCCGCGGTCCAGGTGACCTGTGCGTTCGCGTAGTTGCAGCCGAGCGCGTCCGGGACGCGCGCGTCGACCTTCATCGTCCCGGTGCCCATGGTCAGGGAGTTGTTCCCCGACGGGCTGCACGTGTTGTTCCCTGCGACCAGGGTCCGCGTGCCCATCGCGTTGCCGGCGAAGTCGTCGACGCTGAAGCCGACGTCCTCCGCGGTGGCGGGTGCGGCGAGTCCCGCGACGAGCGTCACGAGGGCGAGCGTGGCGGTGGCGAACGCCGCGGTGGCACGGCGAAGGGGGGCAGGGATGCGCATGGGTTCCTCGCGGACGGGTGTGCTCCGGCGGCGGCGGCCACCGAGCGTCGCCACGACGCTACGGACCAAGGTCCCGAGGGGAAACGCCGCGGATCGCCCATGTCGTAATCGCGGGGGTTGCTCCTGGGCCGAACGGGTGACCGAGCGCCCCGCAGGTCGCGGTACGGTCCGACGATGGGGGTCGTCCTGGTGCACGGGGTCCGCACGTCGCGCACGATGTGGCGCCCGCAGGTCGAGGCGCTCGCGCGGGCGGGCCTCGCGACCGTCGCGGTGGACCTGCCGGGTCACGGCACGCGCGCGGACGAGCAGTTCACGCTGGACGAGGCGGTCGCGACGGTCGCGCGCGCGGTCGACGCGCTGGGCGGACGGGCGCTCGTCGCCGGGCTCTCCCTCGGCGGATACGTCTCGATCGCGCACGCCGCGCGCCACCCCGAGCAGGTCGCCGGGCTCGTCGCGGCGGGGTGCTGCACGCGTCCCCGGCGCGTGCTGGTCGCAGGGTGGGCGACGGTCGCCCGGGGCATCGGCCGGCTGCCCGACGCGGGCGCGGGCCTGAACGAGCGGTTCGCGCGCACCTTCGTGGGCGAGCAGGCGACCTCCGACCTGGGCGCGGGTGGGTTCGCGCTCGAGGTCATGGGCGACGTGCTGCGTGAGGTCGGTGCGTTCGACCCGGTGGCCGCGCTCGCCCACGTCCGGGCGCCCGTGTGGCTCGTCAACGGGCGCTGGGACCACTTCCGGGGCGACGAGCAGCAGTTCCTCGCGGCATGCCGCGACGGTCGGCTGGTCGTCGTGCCGGGGGCGACGCACCTGGTCAGCGTGGTCGCGCCGGTCCGGTTCACGCGCGTGCTGCTCGAGGCGTCCGCCGAGGTGAGCGTCAGTCCGTGAGCTTGGCGTCGTGCATCGCGCTCGCGAACGCCCCGTCGACGTGCACCTGGAGCTGGTCGCCCTCGTAGCGCGTGATCTGCTGGAGCGCACCGCTCTCGGCCCGGTAGTACACGTGCGGGCTCAGCGGTCCTGGCATGTCCTGGCCCGCGCGCGCGACGCGTGACATGAGGTGCAGCGCGTGCACCACGGTCGCGTCGTGCAGCACGTGCACCAGGAGGCTCGAGCGCGTCGGCAGGGCGACGAGCGTGCCGAACGGTCGGTCGGTCAGGCCGACCGACGCGAGCAGCTCGTCGTGCAGCAGGAGGCGCGAGGCGCCGAAGTGGTCCTCGCTCTCGAACACGTGGACCTCGTGCTCGACGCGCTGGTGCGCGGGAGCGGGCAGGCGGCGCAGCCCGGCGAGCGCGGCGTCGCCGAGCGCGGCCCACCCGCCGAGGCGGGTGGTGAGCAGGATGTCGACGGTGTCCGGGGTGTCGATCGCGGCGCGCACGCACAGCCCCGCTCCCAACGACGGTCCGGCGTCGGGGTCGACGACGGGGAGCTCGGACTCGGCCACGATGCGCGCCACCAGCCGACGCCCGAGCTCGTCGGCCGGGGCCACAGGCGCCGCGTCATCGAGGACCGACGGGTCGTCGGCGCGCTGCGCGCTCGCGCGCGGGGACTGCTCGGGCTCGTCGGGTCGACGCGTGAACCAGGCCATGGCGAGGACCGTAACGTGTGCCCGGCTCAGCCCCGGCGTCGGCGTGCCGCCCGGCGCGCGCGCCGGCTGCGGTCGACGAGCCCCAGCCCGGCGAGCGTGTCCGCGAACCGTCCCTCGATGCGTACCTGCACCTCGTCGTCCGCGTGCTCGGTGATGCGCTGCAACCCGCCGTCGACGTGGCGGAAGTACACGTCCGCGCTGATGGCCCCGGCCTCCGAGGACCGCATCCGGGCGACCGTGGCCATGAGGTGCGCGGCGCGCAGGACCTGCTCGTCGCGCACGACGTGCACGAGCAGGGCCCGGGGGTCCGGCAGCGCCACGAGCGTGCCGTGCGTCAGGTCGTCCACGCCGACACCCGCCAGGACGTCCTCGAGCACCAGGATCAGGCTCGCGGTGCGGTCGTCGCCCGAGAACGCGTGCATCGCGTGGCTGGCGACCTGGTGCTCGCGCGCCGGCAGGGCACGCAGCGCGGCGAGATCGTCGTCGGTGGGGACGTGCGCGCCGGCCGGTTCGACGAGCGCGGGCACGCCGTCGCGCAGCACGACGACCACCTCGGTGGGCTCGGGTGCGACGTCGTCGGCGACCGCGGCTTCGTCGTCCGCGGGCGCGGGGGGATCAGTCGCCATGACGTCCGACCCTACCCACCCGTGGGCCTGACGATCAGCCCGCGGTGAGGGTCCAGGCGCGCACGCCGCCGACGATCCCGGCCTGGTTCGGCACCACGACGACCTCGTCGCCGAGCCGGTCCAGCACGTTCGGCGTGACGTGCCGCGCGTTGCCGCCACCGAGGTACACCCGGTCCCAGTGGAAGACGGGCCGGAACCCCTCGACGACGCGCTGCACGCGCCGCGCCCACAGCGCGTTGCCGAGGCGTCGGCGCTCGGGCTGGCCGATGTACTCGTCGTACGTGACACCGCGCCGCACGGGTGCGTGGGACAGCTCCAGGTGCGGGGCGAGGCGCCCGCCGTCGAAGAGTGCGGACCCCAGGCCGGTGCCGAGGGTCAGCACGAGCTCCAGCCCGGTCCCGGAGACCACACCGGCGCCGTGCACCTCCGCGTCGTTCAGCACGATCGTCGGCAGGCCGAGCCGCGACTCGAGCGCCGCCCGTACGTCGCACCCGGACCACGCGACGACGAGCGCGGGGTCGACGCTCGAGCGCGGGCCGCTGCGGGTCACGTAGTGCGGCGTCGCGACGACCACGCCGTGCCGGATCATGCCCGGCATGCCGACGGTCACCCGGTCGGCCGGCGGGAGGTCCGCGGCGATCGCCGCGATCGTCTCCACGAGACGCTGCGGGGGCAGGGGGTAGGGCGTGGGCACCCGCAGCGCGGGCGCGTGCAGCGTGCCGGCGGCGTCGAGCACCGACGCCTTGATGCCGCCGCCACCGCAGTCGACGGCGAGCGTGTACGGGTCCTGACCGGGCACGGGCCCACGCTAGTGCGCGCGGGCGCCCGGTACCGTGGCGGGCGTGACCGTCCGCCTGCGCCTCGACCTCGCGTACGACGGCACCGACTTCGCCGGGTGGGCGCGCCAGCCCGCGCTGCGCACGGTGCAGGGGGCCCTCGAGGACGCGCTCGCGACGATCCTGCGCACCGGACCGCGCGGCCTGGCGGCGCCGCGCCTCGTCGTCGCCGGCCGCACCGACGCGGGGGTGCACGCCCGGGGGCAGGTCGCGCACGTCGACGTCGACGACGACGCGCTCGCGGCCGCTCGAGGGCGCAGCGAGCGCGACCCGCTCGACGCGCTGACCACCCGGCTCGCGGGCGTGCTGCCCGCCGACCTCGTCGTGCACCGTGCGAGCCTCGCCCCGGTCGGCTTCGACGCGCGCTTCTCGGCGCTGCGCCGCCGCTACGCCTACCGGGTGTGCGACACGGCCGCCGCGCGCGACCCGCTGACCCGCTCGCACGTCCTGTGGCACGCACGCGTGCTCGACGTCGACGCGATGCAGGAGGCCGCGGACGCGCTCGTCGGGCTGCACGACTTCGCGGCGTACTGCAAGCCGCGTCCGGACGCCACGACGATCCGCACGCTCGAGCGCTTCGCGTGGTCCCGTCCGGCCGACGGGCCGGACGCCGGGCTCGTCGTCGCGACCGTGCAGGCCGACGCGTTCTGCCACTCGATGGTCCGCTCGCTGGTCGGTGCGAGCCTCGCCGTGGGCGAGGGCCGCAGGCCGGTGACCTGGCCGGGCGACCTGCTCGCGGCGCGTCGTCGCGACGCGGCCGCGCACGTCGTGGCGGCGCACGGGCTCACGCTCGAGCACGTCGAGTACCCGCCCGACGACGCGCTCGCCGCACGCGCCGACCGCACGCGCGCCCGGCGCGGCGAGCACGAGGTGACGCGCGCCGACGGGTGCTGCTGAGAGGCTCTCGCGCGTCCGGGAGACGATGGACGACGACGAACGGACGACGAAGTGAAGGGCGAAGGCATGGTGACGCAGACGCAGGCCGCCGTCGCGGACGTGCTCGCCGAGCTCGCCGCGCTCGAGGACCCGAAGATCCGCGCGGTCAACGAGCGCCACGGCGACGACCACGGCGTGAACCTCACCCGGCTGCGCGCCGTGGCGAAGCGGCTGAAGACCGACCAGGACCTCGCGGGCCGCCTGTGGACGACCGGTGACACCGCCGCGCGCCTCGTCGCGATCCTCATCAGCCGACCGAGGGCGTACCGCGCCGACGAGCTCGACGCCATGCTCCGCGACGCGCGCGTGCCCAAGGTGCACGGGTGGCTGCTGAGCTACGTCGTGCGCAAGAGCCCGCACGTCGAGGAGCTGCGCGTGCTGTGGTTCGCCGACCCCGACCCGGTCGTGGCGAGCGCGGGGTGGGCCCTGACGAGCGACCGCGTCGCCCGGGCCCCGGACGGACTCGACCTGACCGGGCTGCTCGACCGCATCGAGGCCGACATGCGTGACGCGCCCGAGCGTCTGCAGTGGGCGATGAACGAGTGCCTCGCGACGATCGGCATCCACCACCCGGAGCTGCGCGCCCGGGCGATCGACATCGGTGAGCGTCTCGAGGTGCTCAAGGACTACCCGACCCCTGCGGGGTGCACGTCGCCGTTCGCGCCGGTCTGGATCGGCGAGATGGTGCGCCGCCAGGCGCTGGCACCGGCCCCCTCCGCACGTTCCTGACGCGCGTGCCGCGCGCCCGGCCGGGTGGTGCGGGAGGCTGATCCCGAGCGAAGGAGGCCGTGCCATGACCGTCGCCCCGCCCGAGGTCGGCGCCGCGCTGCTCGCGCACGCCGAGCCGCCCGAGGAGGTCCTCGCCGCGCTCGCCTCGACGTCCGACGGGCTGGCCGACGACGAGGCGAGGCGCCGGCTCGCGCAGGTCGGGCCCAACCGGCTCCCCGAGGCGCCGCGCCCGAACGTGGTGCTGCGGTTCCTCGGTCACTTCGACGACGTCCTCATCTACATCCTGCTCGCGGCCGCGGTGCTCAAGGCGATCCTCGGCGACTGGGTCGACTTCACGGTCATCCTCGTCGTCGCGGTCGCGAACGCGGTCGTGGGGTTCGTCCAGGAGGGGCGCGCGGACAAGGCGCTCGCGGGCATCGCGACGATGCTCTCGCTCGAGGCCGATGCGCGGCGTGACGGCGAGTGGCGCTCGGTGCCCGCGGACGACCTCGTGCCGGGGGACGTCGTGCGCGTCCGCTCGGGCGACCGGGTGCCGGCGGACGTCCGGCTCCTCGACTCGACCACGTTGCAGGTCGAGGAGGCCGCGCTCACGGGGGAGTCCGTCCCCGCGGTCAAGGAGGTCGCGGCGGTGGGCGCCGACGCGGGTGTGGGTGACCGCAGCTCGATGCTGTTCTCCGGCACGATCGTCACCGCGGGGCGAGGGACCGGTGTCGTGGTCGCGACGGGCCCGGCCACGCAGATCGGGCGGATCCAGGAGCTCGTCGCCGGGGTGGACCACCTCGACACCCCGCTGACCCGCCAGCTCGCGCGGCTCGGCAAGCAGCTCAGCCTGCTGATCCTGCTGATGGCCGGCGCGATGCTCGTCATCGGGCGCGTGATCCACAGCTTCGCGCTCGACGAGCTGGTCTCCGCGGCGATCGGGTTCGCGGTCGCGGCGGTTCCCGAGGGCCTGCCCGCGCTCGTCACCGTGACCCTCGCCCTCGGCGTGCAGCAGATGGCCCGCCGGAACGCGATCACGCGCAAGCTCACGGCGGTCGAGGGGTTGGGCTCGGTCACGACGATCTGCTCGGACAAGACCGGGACGCTGACCCGCAACGAGATGACCGCGCGGACCGTGGTCACCGCGCACGGTCGCTACGACGTCGACGGCCTCGGCTACGAGCCCGTCGGCGCCGTGCGGGTGCAGGGCTCTGCTCAGAGGCAGGACGCCGTGCCCGGGGACGGCGCTCCGGGCGACTCGACGGACGCGCCGCTCGACCTCGCGCGTCACGGCGACCTGGCCGACCTCGTCGTCGCCGGACAGCTGTGCAACGACGCGCGCGTCGTCCGGACCGACGGCCGGTGGGGGATCGTCGGCCAGCCGACCGAGGCCGCGATCGTCGTGCTCGCGCTCAAGGTGGGGCTCACGGCCGACGCGACGCGGCTCGCAGTCGTGCCGTTCGAGTCCTCGACCAAGTTCTCCGCGACGCTCGACGAGCTCGCCGACGGCACCCGGTTCGTGCACGTGCTCGGCGCGCCCGACCGGCTCCTCGAGCGGTGCGCGACGCAGCGCACGCAGGCCGGTCCGGCGCCGCTGGACGCCGCGCGCTGGCACGCAGCGATCGACGAGCTCGGCGCGCAGGGGCTGCGGGTCCTCGCGGCGGCCCGCCGCCCGGCGCCCGGCGAGGACGCGCTCGCGGCCGACGACGTGGGCAGCCGCCTCGAGTTCCTCGGGCTCGTCGGG
>NZ_LFKW01000061.1:54200-55891 GCF_001040865.1 Cellulomonas sp. A375-1
ACCGCGCGGGCATCAAGGTCAAGATGATCACCGGCGACCACCCGGGGACGGCGCTGGCGATCGCGCGTGAGCTGGGGATCGTCGACGTGGGCGAGGCGCGCGGCGACGACGAGGTCGAGGTGCTCACCGGCGCCGAGCTGGAGGCCATGACCAACGAGCAGCTGCGGCCCCGGGTGCGCGGCGTGGACGTGTTCGCGCGCACGTCGCCCGAGCACAAGATCCGGATCGTGCGCGCGCTGCAGTCGCACCGCGAGGTCGTCGCGATGACGGGGGACGGCGTCAACGACGCACCCGCGCTGACGCGGGCGGACATCGGCATCGCGATGGGCATCAAGGGGACGGAGGCCACCAAGGAGGCCGCGGACATCGTTCTCGCCGACGACAACTTCGCGACGATCGAGCGCGCGGTCGAGGAGGGTCGCCGGATCTACGACAACATCCGCAAGTCGGTGGCGTTCCTGCTGCCGACGAACGGCGCGCAGTCGCTCGTCATCCTCGTCGCGGTGCTGCTCGGCCTGTCGCTGCCGCTGTCGCCCGTGCAGATCCTGTGGATCAACCTCGTCACCGCGGTCACGCTGTCGCTCGCCCTCGCCGGCGAGCCCGCGGAGCCTGACATCATGACGCGGCGCCCGCGCTCGCCCGACGAGCACGTCGTCTCGGCCCGGTCGCTCGCGCTCGTGCTGTTCGCGTCCGTGGTCATCGGCGGCGCGACGCTCGCGGTGTACCTGCTGGAGCGGCACCGGCTCGGCGCCGCCGACGCGCACGCGCAGACCGTCGCGGTCGCGATGCTCGCGTTCGCGCAGCTCGCGTACCTGTTCAGCTGCCGGTTCCTGGGGTCGACGAGCCTGACGTGGCGCGTGCTCGTCGGCAACCGGCTGGTGTGGATCGCGGCAGGCGCGCTGGTCGTGCTCCAGCTCGTGTTCACCTACGCGCCGTTCATGAACGACTGGTTCGACTCCGCGCCGATCGAGCCGCGCGACTGGGGGATCACGATCGTGGGCGCGGTGGTCGTCTTCCTGCTCGTCGAGGGTGCCAAGGCGGTCACGCGACGCGTTATGCGCCCGTGAGCCATCAGCCGAGGAACACCTGGGCGCACAACGGGCCGCGGTCGCTCGGCACGCACCCCACGCCGATCGACGTGAACAGGCGCTGCAGGAGGTTCGCGCGGTGCCCGGGCGAGGCCAGCCACCCGTCGACGGTGGCCCGCGCGCTCGGGTAGCCCAGCGCCAGGTTCTCCCCGACGGTCCCGACGTCGCACGCGTCGACGATCTCGTCGAGCGGGTCGTGCTCGAAGCGGTCCTCGGCGACCAGGACGCTCGCCCGGTGCACCGCCTGCTCGGTCGCGCACGGCGAGACCGCGAGCTCGGGCAGGCCCGCGTCGCGGCGCGCGGCGTTCGTCAGCGCGACGATCTCGTCGGCGAGCGCGGTGTCGGTCTCGGGCACGGGTGGTGCCTGCGGCGCGGGGGAGGGCGCGGGTGCGGCGGCGGTCGTCGGGCTGACCGGTGGCGCCGAGGGGGCGGACGAAGGCGAGGACGACGAGCCGGTGCCGGGCGGGCTGCCGTTGCTGGCCGACGACGGGGCCGCCGACCGGGACGGTGCCGCATCCGCATCTGCCGGGGGTGTGGCCGGGTCGGCGTCGCGCGTCGTCGACCTGCTCGCGGGCCGCGGCGACCCCGCCGCGGCCCCGGGCC
>NZ_LFKW01000062.1:0-20828 GCF_001040865.1 Cellulomonas sp. A375-1
GACGGTCTCGGGCACCTGCTGCAGGCCGCGCACACCGCCTGGGTGCGCCCCCCGCAGGCCGGCCGGCCCGACCCGGGGCCGATGATCTCGTCGATCGCCGTCGGCGTCGGCGACCTGGTGCTCGCGGGTGCGCCCGCGGCGCGCTGGGTGCTGCACGTCGTCGGCCAGGCCTCCCCCGCGCTGCTGTCCGCAGACGGTTCGGCCGCCGTGGTGCCGTTCGCCGACCTGCACCGGCGCTGGGCCGAGGGCGCCGACTCGTCGCACCTCGACGACGGGGCGCCGTCCGACGACGAGTCCGACGTGGCCGTCGACGCCGCGTGGCTCACGCGCTACGTGACCGCGGCCGCCGCACACCTCGCGGCTGCGGACGCCGCTGCCGTCGTGCCGACACCTCGTCCGCCCGTGCCGGGCGAGCACGCCTGGGCCGCCGACACCGAGGCCGCGCCGGTCCCGGACGCCCCCGCGGATCCCGTCAGCGCGCCGCCTGTCCCGGAGACCGGATCGCTCTCGCGGCACGCGGCCGACGAGTACGCCGTCGCCGAGCCGGTGCCCGCCGGTGCCACCGCCACAGACTCCGGCCACACCACGGACCCGGACGCCGGCACGCGGCGCCGACGCTCGCGCGCGGCCGACCGGGCCGACGAGCCCGTGATGCGCTACCGCACCCCGACCGAGCTGCCGTTCGTCCCCTCGGTCGACGTGCAGAACCTCGCGCTGCGCGCGCTCGACCGCGGCCTGAGCACGGCACTGTCCGACGGCCCGACCCCGTTCGCGATGCGCGACGACGGCACCAACGTCCACGTGAAGTGGTTCCGGATGAGCCCCGACGAGGCACTCGGCCAGGCGGAGCGCTGGGTCGAGGACGGCCTCGGGGTGCGCGCGGCGATCGGCTGGATCGTGGCCCTCGACCCCGACGGCGGCGTCGCGGTCCCCGGCCTCGGGGCGCTCCCGTCCGACGAGTCCGCTGCCGCGCTGGGCGCCGACCACGCGGTCGTCGTGCTCGCGTCCGACGCCCGGCTGCCCGGCCTCGTCGTCGCCCACCGGTACAGCGCGGGCCCGGACGCGGGCCCGATCGGCGAGCCGCTCATCGTCGGGCCGTGCCCGACCCTCCTGTGACGCGCGCTCAGCCCAGCCGGAACTCGACCCACAGCGGGTAGTGGTCGCTGATGCGCCACGACACCTCCGTGCGCGTCAGCCCGGGGAACACGTGCGGGAGGAAGTCGACACCCCCCGCGCGGTTCGTGTACGTCATGGCCTCGAGCATCGACGCTCCACCGGGGTCGGAGAACCACGCGACCTGGTCGTAGAAGTGCCGGTCGCGGTCGTCGTCGAAGATGGTGCGCGGCAGGTCGTTGAGCTCCGCCGGCGGCCACAGGCCGGTCGAGACGAACGCGTCGTAGAGCGGGTTGCCGAGGCGGTCGAGGTTGAAGTCGCCGAGCACCAGCAGGTTGGTGTTCCAGTCGTCGTTGCGCTCGGCCCATCGGCGCATCCACTGCGCGAACTGCTCGATCTCGACCAGCCGCGCCTGCGGGCTGCCCCACAGCACGTGCACGGTCGTCAGGACGAACGACACCGGCCCATCGGGCAGGACCCGCTCGAAGCCCACCGCGTACGGGGTGCGGGCGAACTGCGCGGCCGGGTGGTCGACCGCCGGCGGCAGGACGATCTCCCCGACGAGCCCCGACGGCTCCACGCGCGTCGAGTCGTAGAGGAACGCGAGGCGCTCACCGTTGCCCGCGTTGCCCTCGGTGACGTCGGAGGCGAGCACGCGCCAGTGCGGGCCGAGCAGCGAGCGGAGGAAGCGCAGCGCGCTCGTCGAGCGCCGGACCTCCTGCAGCGCGACGACGTCCAGGTGCTCGACGACGGCGGCGATCGCCGCGACCGCCGCCCAGTCACGCTTGGGCGACGACTTCGCCGTGGCCTTCCAGGTGGGACTCACGTCCCCGAACGCGCGCAGGTTCCATGTGCCGATCAACAGGTTGTCCGGCAGGCGGGGCGGGATGGTCGCGGAGACCGCCAGGCGCAGCGCCGCCACCTGCGCCTCGACCGTAGCGGGCGCTGCAGGGACCCCGGTGGTCGGGCTCACCCCTCCATGTCACCACTCCGCCGCCGCCCGCACCACACCCCCACCGGGCGAACTCCACCCCCCACTGCCCACTCCCCGCGCCCCTCACCGGTCCACCCTCTCCACGAGACAGCACTTGCTCCGGCCATCCCGCCCCAGAACCGGAACAACCGCAGGCTCACGGGGCGCACCCCCTGCCCAGCCAGCGCCTGCTCCGGCGACCCCGCCTCAGAACCGGAGAAACCGCAGGGTCACGGGGTGCGTACAGGGCCAGCCAGCACTTGCTCCGGCCACCCCGCGCCAGACCCGGAACAACCGCAGGGTCACGGGGTGCATAGCCTCTACAGCCCGTCGTCGGGCCCGACGACCTCGGCACGGGTCAGACTGCGCTCGCTCCGGCGACCCCGCACGAGAGCCTGAGCAAGCGCTGGGTCGCAGGGTGCATGCCGGCCCCAGCCAGCACTTGCTCCGGCCATCCCGCGCCAGAGCCGGAATCACCGCTGGGTCGCGGGGTGCATAGCGGGTCAGACTGCGCTTGGTCCGGCGACGCCGCGCCAGAGCCGGAACAACCGCAGGATCACGGGGTGCATGCCGGCCCCAGCCAGCACTTGCTCCGGCCATCCCGCGCCAGAGCCGGAACCACCGCTGGGTCGCGGGGTGCATAGCGGGTCAGACTGCGCTTGCTCCGGCGACCCCGCACGAGAGCCTGAGCAAGCGCTGGGTCGCAGGGTGCATGCCGGCCCCAGCCAGCACTTGCTCCGGCCATCCCGCGCCAGAGCCGGAACCACCGCTGGGTCGCGGGGTGCATAGCGGGTCAGACTGCGCTTGCTCCGGCGACCCCGCACGAGAGCCTGAGCAAGCGCTGGGTCGCAGGGTGGGGGCGTCAGCTGCGGGCGGGCCCGTCTGCGCCCGGGTCGGGCTCGTCGCCCTCGAGCGCGACGACGGGCTCCAGGACCGCTGCGGCGCCCGCGGCCTCGACGTCGCCCGACGAGACCGGCGGCTGCGCACGAGGCGACTCCGACCCGGAGGGCTGCGGCGACGCCTCCGCGCCGCCCTGCTGCGTGTCCGGTTCCTCGGCGCGGGCGGCCGTGACCACGTCGCGGATGCGCAGGACGGTCGCGACCAGCCAGACGACGCCGATCACCGCGAACGGCCACGGGTACCGACCGCCGGAGAACACCGCCGACAGCCCGATCACCAGCCCGGCGCCGAGCGCCGAGCGCACCGCCCTGTCCCGCAGCACGCGTCCCAGCACGGATCCGCGCGACCCACTTCCCTGCTCAGCTCCGACGGCCATGGCGCCATTCTCCCCGACCACCCCACCGCCCCACGGCGCCGTCGGGCGTCGCGGGCGTGGCGTGGGCCGACCAGGGGCATCTCCAGCAGGTACGGGCCAGCCGGGCGCGGGCCAGCCGGGCGCGCCCGGCGAGCGTCGCCGCGTTGGTGCGCGCGTCACGACGAGCTGGTCGGCGCAGTCAGGCCGCGGTCGACCGACCTGGTGCGGGTCCGACAAGGTGCGGGCCGGCCGGGTCTGAGCCCGGCGGGTGCGGGTCGGCGGGAAAGGGTGAAGGCCCCGCCACCGGAGTGGGGGGCCTTCGAGGGAGCCGCCTAAGGGAATCGAACCCTTGACCTTCTCATTACGAGTGAGACGCTCTGCCGACTGAGCTAAGGCGGCGCTGTCGGACCAGCCGGTCCGGCGAGCGCGCCTACTGTACCCGGACGGGTGCCGGGTCTCCAAAGCGGGCCGCAGTGACCTCGTTCCCGTCCGCGACCGAGCCCCGGACCGCCGTCGACCAGGGAGGTCGGCCCGAGGTCAGCGAGCGGTCAGGGCTGAGGTCGGCTGAGGTCAGCAGCGTGTGCCGTCCGCGGGAACGGTGCCGTCGATCAGGTAGGCGTCGACGTTCTTGGTGATGCAGTCGTTCGAGCGGCCGTAGGCCGTGTGGCCCTCGCCCTCGTACGTCAGCAGGACGCCCGAGTCGAGGATGCCCGCGAGCGCCTCGGCCTGCGCGTACGGGGTCGCGGGGTCGTTCGTCGTCCCGATGACGACGATGGGCGCGGCGCCGGGCGCCGAGTAGTCCTCGAGCCCGCCGACCTCGGGAACCGCCCACTGCGCGCACAGCATCGGGCCGTAGGAGAACAGCTCACCGACCGTGGGTGCGGCGGCCTGGATGCGCTCGGCCTGCGCCCGCATGTCGTCGAGGTCCGCGCTCGCACGGGAGTCGGCGCAGCCGATCGACCAGAACGCCTCGGTCGAGTTGGTGGCGTACGTGCCGTTGGCCTGCCGGTCGTAGTACGCGTCGGCGAGCGTGAGCAGGATCGAGCCGTCGCCGTTGCGGATCGCCGCGGTGAGCGCGGAGGTCAGGTACGTCCAGAACGTCTGCGAGTAGAGCGTGACCGCGATCCCGGTGAACGCGAGCGACTGCGTGAGCGGGCGGTCGTCGTCGCCCGTGGGCAGCGGCGCGGCCTTGGCTCGGTCGAGCAGGCGACGCACCTGGGTCAGCCCTTCCTCCACGTCGCCGGTCAGCGGGCAGGCCTTGCCTGCCTGGCAGTCGGCGACGTAGGCGCGCAGCGCGTTCTCGAAACCGACCGCCTGCTGGAACGTGGCCTCGTCGCTGCTGAGCGTCGGGTCCACCGCGCCGTCGAGCACGAGCCGGCCGACCCGCTGCGGGAACAGCGCCGCGTACGTCGCGCCGAGCTGCGTGCCGTACGAGAACCCCAGGTAGTGCAGCTCGGTGTCGCCCAGGACAGCGCGCAGGACGTCCAGGTCCCGTGCGGCGCTCACGGTGTCGACGTGGCCGAGCACCGGACCGGTGTTGTCGAGGCACGCCTGGGAGAAGGCGGCGAACCTGTCGATCGCGGCCTGCACGCCCTCGGGGGTCGACGTGTCCGCGTCCGCGGCGAGCAGCGTGTCCATCTCCGGCGCGGAGTAGCACGTGATCCTCGGGTCCGAGTTCTGCACGCCGCGCGGGTCGAAGCCCACGAGGTCGTAGTGCTCCTGGACGTCCTTGCTCACGGTGTCGAGCGCGTCGGTCAGGAAGTCGAAGCCCGAGCCGCCGGGACCACCGGGGTTGAGCAGCAGCGAGCCGAGGCGCTCGGTGCCCGTCGCAGGGTGCCGGTTCAGCCGGATCTTGATGGTGTCACCAGCGGGTGCGGCGTAGTCGAGCGGGACGTCGATCGTCGCGCACTGCAGGTCGTCCTCGCACGACTGCCAGGTGAGCTCCTGGCCGTAGAACCGCTCCAGCGCGGTGTCCGGCGCACTGGACGCGTCCGGTGTCACCACCTGCGGCGGCGCCTGCTCCTCGGTGGTCGCGGTGCAGCCGGCGACGACGAGCGCGACGACGGCGACGAGCGCGGACAGCCGCGCGAGCGGACGCCGACGGGGCACGGGGTGAGGACGCACGGGGCGAGGACGCGCGGTGGGACGAAGCACGCCGACACGGTAACCGGCCCGGCGAGGTCCCCAGCCACGGATCGAGCGATTGTGGACAACGAGGCACCAGACCCACACACGACGGGCGCGCGGATCGCCCAGCGCGGCCCAGCCCCGGCCCGGGCCAGTCGCCGCCTCAGCCCTGCGGGCGCAGCGCGATCGCCATCGCCTCGACCGCGAGCAGCGGCGCGACGTTCCCCTCGAGCCGCGTGCGCGCCTGACCGATCGCGTCCATGCGCCGCAGCGTCTGCTCGGGCGTCGACGTCGCGGCGAGCTCGCCCACGGTCTCGGCGTGGTCGAGGTTCACGAGCGACACCTCGGCGCCGAGCTGCACGACGAGCACGTCGCGGTACAGCGAGAGCAGGTCGAGCATCGCCCGGTCCAGGACGTCGCGCTGCGCGCGGGTCGCGCGGCGCTTCTGGTCCTCCTCGAGCTGACGGACCTGGGTCCGCAGCGCGGGCGGGATCGTCGCGGAGCCCTCGGCTCCGAGCGTGCGCAGCAGCGCGGCGCGCTCGGCCGCGTCGCGCTCCTCGGTGGCGGCCTTCGCGTCGGCCTGCGCGGTCGCGACGAGGTCGCCCGCGGCAAGCACCGCATCACCGACCCCGCGGATGCGGGCGGCCACCCCGAGCACGTCCGCCCGGCGTCGTCGGGCCTCCGGGTCTCTCGCGAGACGGCGCGCGATCCCCACGTGGCTCTGGGCGGCACGCGCTGCGACCTCGGCGACCTGCGGGTCGATCCCGTCGCGCTGCACGAGCAGCTCGACCACCGCCTCGACCGGCGGGACGCGCAGCGCCACGGAGCGCGAGCGTGAGCGCAGCGTCACGAGCACGTCCTGCGGGCTCGGCGCGCACAGCAGCCACACCGTGCGGGGCGCAGGCTCCTCGAGGGCCTTGAGCAGCAGGTTCGACGTGCGTTCGACGAGGCGGTCGGCGTCCTCGACGAGGATCACGCGCCAGCGCCCCTCCGACGGCGAGCGCTGCGCGAGCTCGACGAGCGGGCGGACCGCGTCGATGAGGATGTTGACGCCCTCGGTCGCGACCACCGTCACGTCGGGGTGGGTGCCCGCGAGCGCGGTGGTGCACGCGTGGCACGTGCCGCACCCACCCTGGGGGCACTGCAGCGCCGCGGCGAACGCGCGCGCCAGGTTGGAGCGGCCGGACCCGGGCGGGCCGGTGAGCAGCCACGCGTGCGTCATCGCCTGCGGGTCGACGATCGCGCGCTGCAGCTCGGTGATCGCGGGCTCCTGCCCGACGAGCCCCGTCCAGACGCTCACGCCACACCCCCGCGCGCATCCGCGGCACGGTCCGCGGCGAGCCCGAGCAGCGGCGCCACGCGCGTCCGCACCGCCTGCGCGAGCGAGTCCGGGTCGCCGGTGCCGTCGAGCACGAGCCAGCGGCCGGGCTCGGCCGCGGCCCGGTCGAGGAACGCCTGCCGCGTGCGCCGGTGGAACTCGTCGCCCGCGCTCTCGAGCCGGTCGGGGCTCCCGGTGAGCCGCGCACGGCCCAGGTCGGGGTCGACGTCGAGCAGCACCGTCACCGCGGGCAGGAGACCCCCGGTCGCCCACAGGGACAGGCGCTCGACCTCGTCGGCCCCGAGGTCGCGACCGGAGCCCTGGTAGGCGACGGACGAGTCGAGGTAGCGGTCGGTCACGACGAGCGCGCCACGGGCCAGCGCGGGCCGCACGAGGGACGCGACGTGGTGCGCGCGGTCGGTCGCGTACAGCAGCGCCTCGGTGCGCGCGTCGACGTGCTCGCCGTGCAGCACCGCGTCCCGCAGGGTCTGCCCGAGCGTGGTCCCGCCCGGCTCGCGCGTGAGCACCACCTCGCGCCCGTGCTCGTGCGCCCACTGCGCGAGCAGCCGCGCCTGGGTCGACTTGCCCGCGCCGTCGCCGCCCTCGAAGGACACGAAGACACCGGGGAGGGTCGGCTCGGCGCCACCGGCTGGTGCGGGCAGGCTCGTCGGACCGGCGGGACTCGTCACGGCGTCAGGCTAGCCGCCCCCACCCACGCACCCGCACGACGACCGTGCACGACGACCGTTCGCGACGACGAGCAACGCCGACGGCGGGCTAGGACGACGGGCGAGGACGACGAGCGACGGCGAAGGGCCGACCGGCTCACTCGCCCGGGTAGACCACACCGATCTGCCGTCGCACCTCGTCGAGCGTGCGCATGACCTCGAGGGTGCCCTGCCACGACATGCGCGGGCTCTGCACGTCGCCCGCGGCCACGCGCCGCGCGACCTCGGCTGCCTCGTACTGCAACCCCTTGGCGCCCGGCTGCTCGAACGTCCACCGACGCCCGTCGACGCGCGTGACCTGGAACGAGGTCGGCGTGTAGAACGGCCCGGCGACCTCGATCGACCCCTCGGTCCCGGAGATCAGCGCGACGGTCGGGGTCTTGGCCCACAGCGTCGTGGAGAGCGTGGCCTGCGTGCGCGCGCCGTACGACAGGACGATCGAGACCTGCCCGTCGACGCCGGTCTCGGTGAGCGTCCCGGCGGCGAGGACCGCGTCGGGCGCGCCCAGCAGGTCGTGCGCGAACGAGACCGGGTAGACGCCCAGGTCGAGCAGCGCGCCGCCCGCGAGCGCGGGGTCGTACAGGCGCGAGGTCGGGTCGAACGCCATGAGCTGGCCGTGGTCGGCGGTCACGTTGACGATCTCGCCGATCTCGCCCGCGTCGATCACCTGGTGCAGCGCGGCGACGTGCGGCAGGAACCGCGTCCACATCGCCTCCATGACGAACACGCCGGCCTCACGCGCCGCGGTGAAGACCTGCTCGGCCTCGGCAGCGTTCCGGGTGAACGCCTTCTCGACGAGCACGTGCTTGCCCGCACGGATCGCGAGCAGGGCGTGCTCGAGGTGCTCGGAGTGGGGCGTGGCGACGTAGATCGCGTCGACCTGCGGGTCCTCGACGAGCGCCTCGTAGCCGAGGTGGGTCGTCGGGATGCCGTGCGCGGTGGCGAACCGCTCGGCGCGGTCGCGGTGGCGCGAGCCGACGGCGACGAGCTGCGCCCGCGTGTGCTGCGTGACGGCGTCGGCGAAGGCGCCGGCGATGCGTCCTGCGCCGAGGATGCCCCAGCGGATCGACGGTGCGGTGCGGGGGTCCTCGGTGCGAGCCATGGCGCCAACGTAGCGCGCACGTGCGGCCTCTCGGCAAGCGCGCACGGTCCCGACGAGCAGCGACCGCCCTGGTCCGGCGCGTCCACGGACCGCCGGCCCACCAGCGACGTCGTCGCCCCCGCCAGATCCGTACCGTTTCGTCTTCCGTCAGGCACTTTCTTTACCTACTTGATTTAGTTAGCGTCGGTCTGCTCGGGCTCGCCCGTGGGCCGAGCGGTCATCCCGACGCACCCGTCGGACAGTTCAACGGAGAGCTCCATGACCAGACCCCGCCGCCAGTCAGGACCACGCCGCGCCCTCGCGCTCGCCGCGACCGCCACGCTCGCTCTCGCGGGGCTCACTGCCACGAGCACCACGGCCCACGCCGAGCCCGCTGCCGCCACGACCGCCGCCGTCAGCACGGATCCCGAGGAGGAGACCGTCGCCATCGCCGACCCGCAGGCCACCGCCGACACCCGCGCCCTGTTCCGCTACCTGCGCGACCAGGAGTCCGGCGGCATCCTGTTCGGCCAGCAGCACGCGGTCGACGAGTCCGTCTCGTCGTCGGTCACCGGCCCGGACGGCAAGCCGCTGCGGTCCGACGTGCACGACGTGACGGGCGACCTGCCCGGGGTGTTCGGCTTCGACACGCTCGCGCTGCGCGGCGACGAGAAGCCCGGCACGCACGAGAACACCGGCGAGCAGAACGCGCGCGCCCTGGCCGACGAGCTCGTGCGCGCCGACGCGCTGGGCGCTGTCGTCACGCTCTCGGCGCACATGCCCAACTTCGTCACCGGCGGGCCCTACAACGACACGGCCGGCCGCGTCGTGAGCCACATCCTGCCGGGCGGCGACACCCACGCCGAGTACCGCGCGTACCTCGACCTCGTCGCGCTCACCGCGCAGAGCGCCGAGCGGCCCGACGGCTCGCTCGTGCCCGTCGTCTTCCGGCCGTTCCACGAGAACAGCGGCTCGTGGTTCTGGTGGGGCGCCGCGCACGCGACGACCGGCGAGTACAAGGAGATCTTCCGGTTCACCGTCGAGTACCTGCGTGACGTCAAGGGCGTGCACAACCTGCTGTACGCGTTCTCGCCGAACGGCTCGTTCGACGGCGACTCCGCGCGCTACCTCGAGACGTACCCGGGCGACCAGTGGGTCGACGTCCTGGGCTACGACAACTACGAGAGCTCGAACGCGGCCGACGACTCGTCGGCGTACGTGAGCGCGTCCGTCACCGACCTGGCGATGGTCGTCGACGTCGCGCGCGAGCGCGGCAAGATCCCCGCGTACACCGAGTTCGGCCGCAACGGCGACCGCACGATCCAGCCGACGGGCAACAAGTCGCTCACGTTCTTCACGCAGCTGCTCGACGGGCTCACGGCCGACCCGAGGGCCGGCCAGGTCGCGTTCATGCTCACGTGGGCGAACTTCGGCTCGGGGCAGATCTACGTCCCGTACGCCGGCCACGAGATGGCCGCGGACTTCCAGGCCCTGTACGACGACGAGGCGTCGGTGTTCGCGAGCCAGACCGGACCGCGCTTCGACCTGGCCGCGAGCCCCGGCGCGCAGGAGCCGTTCCTGCGGGTCGTCTCCCCCGCGGACGGCGCGCGCGTCACGACCGCGACGACGACGGTGCGCGCCCGGCTCACCGCGGCACCCGGCGTGGACTCCGTGACGTTCACGCCCGCGGGCGGCGACCCGCTCGCGCTGACCCTCGACGCCGACGGGTACTACTCGGCCACGTGGGACGTCGGCGAGGAGAACCTCACGAACCGCACGGTGCAGGCGACGGTGACCGCGACCGGCGGCGGCCACGACCTGTCGAGCACCGTCTCGCTCATCCTCGGCGCGGCTCCGGTGCTCCCGGTCGGGACCGTCGACGACTTCGAGGGCTACGGCGACGACCTCGCGCTGCGCGCCGCGTACACGGTGGCGAACGCGACCTCGTCGGCCCTCACGCTCGCGCCGCACGACGCGTCCGCGCCCGACGAGGGCCACGCCGCGCGCCTGTCGTACGACTTCCCCACGTCCCGCACGGGCTACCTGGGCTTCGGCCGGTCGTTCGCGCCCACGCAGAACTGGTCGGGGTTCGGCCAGCTCGACGTGTGGATCGACCCGGACGGCTCGGGCCACAAGCTCGTCGTCCAGGTCCAGGCGGGCGGTGTCGCGTTCGAGGCGTACCCCTCGCTCACCGGCGACGACCCGTACGTCGCGCACCTGCCGTGGAGCACCTTCGCGCCCGCGCCGTGGGACACCGCCAACGCGGAGGCGACCCTCACGTGGGAGCGCCTGGCGAAGGTCGGCCAGGTCTTCGTCTACGTGAACGACGCGGGCGGCACCGCGCCGCTGGCAGGCTCGATCCTCGTCGACGACCTCAAGGCCAGCGGCGAGGGCGAGTACGTCGACCCCGAGCCGTCGGCCGACCCGATCGTCGTCGACGACTTCGAGTCCTACGCCGACGAGGCCGCGTTCGACGCCGCGTGGGGCAACCGCGCCAAGACGGACCGGATCGCGCTGTCCACGGACGCGGGCCAGGGCGCGCAGGCGCTCGCGTTCACGTACGACCACGCGGACGGCGGCTGGCAGGACGTCGCGCGCTGGCTCGGCGGGCAGGACTGGTCGGGCCGCGACGCGCTGTCGCTGCGGGTCAAGGGCGACGGCTCGGCCAACCAGCTCGCGATCCAGATCGGCACGGGCTCGGGCGGCTACTACCTCGCGCAGGTCCCGCTGACCGACGCCTCCTGGCACGCGGTCGAGATCCCGTTCTCGTCGTTCGCGCCGTCCTGGCCGCCCGAGCTCACCGACCCCCTGACGGACGCGCGCCTCGCGGTCGTCAACGAGCTCGTGCTCGCGTCGAGCTCGACGAGCGGTGCGGGGACGTTCGGGGTCGACGACCTCACGGTCGTCGGCGGCGACGGGGCGCCCGAGATCCCGGACGGCACGCCCGAGGTCCTCGACACGTTCGACGCGTACGGCACCACCACGGACCTGCGGGTCATGTGGGGCAACATCGCCGAGCAGGCGTGGGGCGACGGCTGGCAGCTGGCGCTCGCGCCCGGCAAGGGCTCCGGCGGGTCGAAGGCGGGCGAGTTCGTCTACGACTTCACCTCGACCACGTACCTGCAGGAGTCGCGCTGGCTCGGTGGGCACTCGTGGGCGGGCCTGGACGGGATCACCGCGTGGGTCGACCCGAACGGCTCGGGCCAGTCGCTGTCGCTGCGGTTCCGCACGGCCTCGGCCGACGGCACGGGCGACGACTGGTACTGGGACCTGCCGGTGCCGCTCACGGGCGCCGCGCGCACCGTGCACGCGGCGTTCGACGACGCCGTCGTGACGTACCCGAGCGGTCTCGACCAGGCGCTGCGCCCCACGCGGGCCCAGCTCGCGAAGGTCAACGAGGTCATCCTCATGGCCACCCGCGCCGACGCCTCTCGGCCCGCGACCGGGTCGTTCTTCGTCGACGACCTGTCCGTCGGCGACTTCCCCGACGAGCCCGCCCCGGCGGCACCCGCGGTCACGACGCAGCCCACGTCCGTGAGCGGCACCCACGGCAGCACGGTCACCCTCACCGCGGCGGCCTCGGGCCAGCCGGCCCCGACGGTCCGGTGGGAGCAGCGCCGCGGCACGCGCCACGGGACCTGGAAGCCGATCCCGGGAGCCACGTCCACGACGCTCGCGCTGCGGCTCACCCCGAGCCTCGACGGCGCGCAGGTGCGCGCGGTCTTCACCAACACGCTCGGCCAGGCGACCTCGGACGCGGCCACCGTGACGATCACACGCAAGGCGCCGCACCTGCTGTCGCAGCCGGCGTCGGCAACCGTGGCGCGCGGCGCCGCGGTGACCTTCCGCGTCACCGTCGACGCCTACCCGGCGCCGACCTACCAGTGGTACCGGCAGTCGCCGGGCCGCAGCACGTGGGTCGAGGTCCGGGGCGCGACGTGCTCGTCGTACACCACACGCGCGTCGGCCGGCCTGTCCGGGGCGAGGTTCCGGGTCGTCGTCACGAACGAGAAGGGTCGCGTGACGAGCCACGCGGCGACCCTCCGCGTGCGCTGACCCCACAGACGACGACGCCCCGCCGGATGGGCTGCCGGCGGGGCGTCGTCACGCCCGCGTGCCCAGGACGTCGAGGTGCTCAGGACGTCGAGGCGCTCAGGACGTGGAGGTCTCAGGACTTCGTGGCGGCCTTCTTGCGCGTCGTCGTCGTGCGGCGGGCCGGGGCCTTCTTCTTGGCCGGGGCCGACGCACGCTTGTCGGCGAGCAGCTGGATCGCCTGCTCGGCGGTGATCGACTCGGCCGTCACGTCGCGCGGCAGGGTCCGGTTCGTCACGCCGTCGGTCACGTACAGCCCGAACCGGCCGTCCTTCACGACGATCGGCTTGCCCGACGTCGGGTCGTCGCCGAGCTCGCGCAGCGGCGGCGTCGCGGTGGCCCCGCGCCCGCGCTTGGGCTGGGCGTAGATCGCCAGCGCCTCCTCGAGCGTCGTCGAGAACAGCGCCTCCTCCGAGGCCAGCGTGCGCGAGTCCGTGCCCTTCTTCAGGTACGGGCCGTAGCGGCCGTTCTGCGCCGTGATCTGCGCACCCGACTCGGGGTCGACGCCCACCACGCGCGGCAGGGACAAGAGCTTGAGCGCGTCCTCGATCGTCACCGTGTCCAGCGACATCGTGCTGAACAGCGACGCGGTGCGGGGCTTCGGCGCGGCCGCCAGGGCCTTCTTCTTGGCCGCGGCGGACAGCGACGGGTCGATCTCCGGCTCGGGCAGCAGCTCGGTGACGTACGGCCCGTAGCGGCCGTTCTTCGCGACGATCGTCGTGCCCGTGGTCGGGTCCGTGCCGAGCACCTTGTCGCCCTCGGGCTCGCTCTCGATGAGCTCGCGCGCCTTGGCGGGCGTCAGCTCGTCGGGCGCGAGGTCCTCGGGGACCGACGCGCGGCGCGGGTTGCCGTCCTCGCCCAGCACCGACGGGTCCTCGAGGTACGGGCCGTAGCGGCCGACGCGCAGCGTGATGCCGTCGCCGATCGGGATCGAGTTGACCTCGCGCGCGTCGATCTCGCCGAGGTTCGCCACCAGGTCCCGCAGGCCCTCGCCCTCGGTGCTGCCCGAGCCGTCGCCGAAGTAGAAGCGCGTCAGCCACGCCACGCGGTCCTTGTCGCCCGCCGCGATCGCGTCGAGGTCCTGCTCCATCTCGGCCGTGAAGTCGTAGTCGACGAGCCAGTCGAAGTTCTCCTCGAGCAGGCGCGTCACCGCGAACGCGAGCCACGACGGCACGAGCGCCTGGCCGCGGTTCGTCACGTAGCCGCGGTCCTGGATCACGGAGATCGTCGCCGCGTACGTCGACGGTCGGCCGATGCCGCGCTCCTCGAGCGCCTTGACGAGCGACGCCTCGGTGAAGCGCGGCGGCGGCGAGGTGCGGTGGCCGTCGGCCGCCAGGTCGCGGCCCGTCAGCGGGTCGCCCTGCTCCATCTTGGGCAGGCGCGCGTCCTTCTCGTCGGCCGGCGCCGCGTCGTCGTCGTACCGCGAGACGTCGCGACCCTCCTCGTACGCGGCGAGGAAGCCGCGGAACGTGATGACCGTGCCGGACGCGGAGAACACGGCGTCGCGACCGTCGGACGCCACCGCACCCAGGCGGACCGAGGCGGTCTGCCCGCGCGCGTCGCCCATCTGCGAGGCGACGGTGCGCTTCCAGATCAGCTCGTACAGCCGGAACTGGTCGCCCGACAGCTCGCGCGCGACCTGCGCCGGCGTGCGGAAGTGGTCGCCCGCGGGACGGATGGCCTCGTGCGCCTCCTGGGCGCCCTTCGCCTTCGAGGTGTAGACGCGCGGCGCGTCCGGGACGTACTCGGCGCCGTACAGCTCGGCCGCCTGCCGGCGCGCGGCGGAGATCGCCTGCGACGACAGCACGGGCGAGTCGGTACGCATGTAGGTGATGTAGCCGTTCTCGTACAGCGACTGCGCGGTGCGCATGGTCTGCCGCGAGGACATGCGCAGCTTGCGCGACGCCTCCTGCTGCAGGGTGGAGGTGGTGAACGGCGCGGCCGGGCGGCGCGTGTACGGCTTGGTCTCGAGGCTGCGGACCTCGAAGCCCGCGCCGTCGAGCGCCGCGACGAGCGACGTGGCGGCGGCCTCGTCGAGCTGCACCGCCTCGCTCTTGAGCACGCCGCGGTCGGTGAAGTCACGGCCCGAGGCGACGCGCACGCCGTCCAGGGCGGACAGCCGCGCGGAGAAGGCGGGCTCGCCGTCGTCGGCCACCGCGAACGTGCCGGTGACGTCCCAGTAGTCCGCGGCGACGAACGCCATGCGCTCGCGCTCGCGCTCGACCACGAGGCGCGTCGCGACCGACTGCACGCGACCCGCGGAGAGCCCCTGGCGGACCTTGCGCCACAGCACGGGGCTGACCTCGTAGCCGTACAGGCGGTCGAGGATGCGGCGGGTCTCCTGCGCGTCGACGAGGCGGTCGTCGAGCTCGCGCGTGTTCTCCAGCGCGCGGGTGATCGCCTCGCGGGTGATCTCGTGGAACACCATGCGCTTGACGGGGACCTTGGGCTTGAGCTCCGAGAGCAGGTGCCACGCGATGGCCTCGCCCTCGCGGTCCTCATCGGTGGCGAGGTAGAGCTCGTCGGACTCCTTAAGGAGCTTCTTGAGCTCGGCGACCTTCTTCTTCTTGTCCGAGTCGACCACGTAGTACGGGGTGAACCCGTTGTCCACGTCGACCGCGAACTTGCCGAAGGGGCCCTTCTTCATGTCGGCCGGCAGCTCCGAGGGCTGCGGCAGGTCACGGATGTGCCCGACGCTCGCCTCCACGTCGAAGTCGTCGCCCAGGTACCCCGCGATCGTGCGGGCCTTGGCGGGCGACTCGACGATGACGAGCTTGCGCCCTGCCGACATGCGTGCCTCTTCCTTCGTGCTCGGCCCACTCGGCCGTTCGAGTGGTGCCGTCCGTCTGGGGACTCTACGACGCCCGGTCAAGCGCTCCGCAATCGTCGGCCCGCTCCCTGGCGCAGCGCGAGGCTCATCGCGAAGGCCCACGCGCACGCCGCGACGGTTCCCGCGACGCCGCCCGCGTAGGCGGTGAGCAGCTCGTCACGCGTCTCGACCGAGGGCAGCGCGGCGAACGTCCGCGACAGCGCGACGGCCGCGACGACGGCCGCGCACGCGCCCACCGAGCCGAGCGCGACGAGTGTGCCACGCAGCGTGCGGGGCGTCGGCGGCGGTCCGTCGAGCGCGTCCTCCGACAGCCGCGCGGGCCACAGCGCCGTGATCGCGCACGTGGCCGCGGTCCACCCGAGCACGACGAGCACGGCCGCGATCACGTCCGAGGGCCGGTGCCACTGCCCGACGAGCGTCGAGACGCCGGTCGCGGCGGCGTACGCGGCGCCGACCGCCGCGACGAGCGGCCGCATCCGGGACGGCACGACGAGCAGCAGGACGACCGCGATCGACATCGCCGCGGTCGTGTGACCGCTGGGCAGCGAGTTCGCCTGGCTGCCGATCGGGATGCCGTGCTCGGGCCGCGCCAGCACCGCGTACTTGAGCACCTGCGTGGTGAGGTTCGCCCCGCCCATGACGACCGCGACCTGCACCGCGAGCTCCCACCGCCGGCGCAGCACGGCGATCCCGACCGCGACCAGCAGCACCACCGCGATCGCGGACACCGACACGACGTCCAGCACGCGCTCGGCGACGCGCCACAGCTCGGTCTGCCCGTACGCGGCGCCCTCGACCGCGGCCGCGTCGACCTGCTGACCCTTCTCGGTGCGCACGAACACGCCCCACAGCGCGAGCACTCCCGCCATGCAGGCGACGGCGGTGAGCACGCACGCCGTGACCACCCCGGCGCGGGCGCGCTCGGGCCGTCGCGTCGTCGTCGTGCTCGTCACGCGCCCACGCTAAGCCACCCGAGCACCCCACCCCCGCCGTCTCCACGTCCTGACCACACACCCGCCCCAACGACCCCCCGAGCACCAGCCGACGCGAGTGCGGTGGGCGCTCGGGCACGGGACGACCGTCAGGGGGCGGGGTGCGTGAGGGCCGGCGGGAGGAGGCGGGGGCTGAACCCTGCGGCCTCGACGAGGGCGGGCGTGTGCAGGTGGCAGGCCACACGGCGGGCGGGGTCGTCGCCCGGGACGGCGCTCGGGACGAGCTCGGGCTGGATCGCGGCGCACGCGTCGAACGCGTGCGCGCACCGGTCCCGGAACGGGCAGCCCGTGGGCAGGCTCGCCAGGTCGGGCGGCGAGCCGGGGATCCCGCCGAGCTCGCGACGAGGCCCGCGCAGCGGCGGGAACGAGTGCAGCAACCCGTCGGCGTAGGGGTGGCGAGGTGCGCGGTACACGTCCAGCGCGGCGGCGTCCTCGACGATCTCGCCCGCGTACATGATCGCGATGCGGTCCGCGATCTCGATGAGCAGCGAGACGTCGTGCGTGATGAACACGACCGAGAACCCGAGCCGCTCACGCAGGTCGGCGATCTGCTCGACGATCTGCCGCTGCATGACCACGTCGAGCGCGGTCGTCGGCTCGTCCATGATCAGGACCTGCGGGTCGAGCGCGAGCGCCATCGCGATCATCACGCGCTGGCGCATGCCGCCGGAGAGCTGGTGCGGGTAGTCGCGTGCGCGGTCCGGGTTGATGCCGACGAGGTCGAGCAGCTCGGCGGCCTTCTCGAGCGCCTCGGGCTTCTTCATTCCGGGCCGGTGCGCGGTGATCGCGTCCGCGATCTGCCGGCCGATCCGGTGCACGGGGTTGAGCGAGTTCATCGCGCCCTGGAAGACGATCGCGAGGTCCTGCCAGCGTGAGGCGCGCAGCGCGCGGTCGTCGAGCGTGAGGATGTCGCGCTGCGTGCCGTCGCGGTCGGTGAAGATCACCTCCCCGCCGGTGATGAGGCCGGGCGGCGGGAGGAGCCGTGTCGCCGCGTACGCGAGGGTCGACTTCCCGCACCCGGACTCCCCCGCGAGGCCGAGCACCTCGCCTCGGTTGAGGGTCAGCGAGACCTGCCGCAGCACGTGCGTGGGCTCGTCGTACCCGTAGTCCACCGACAGGTTCCGGATCTCCAGCACGGGGTCCGCGCCCCGGCCACGGGCGTGGGGTGCGGCGGGCGAGACGGGCTGTGCGCTCATGCGCGGTCCTCCTTGGCCTCGTGCACGACCGGCGTGAAGCCGATGCGCGGGCGGATGCCGCGGCGGCGCAGGGTCTTGGCATTCAGGCCGGTGCTGCGCAGGCGCGGGTTGACGAACTCGTCGATGCCGAAGTTGATGAGGGTCAGCGAGATCCCGACGAGCGCGATGCACAGGCCCGGGAACATGTACCACCACCACGCCCCGCGCTGGAGCGCGAGCTGCGCCTGCGCCCAGTACAGGACCGTCCCCCAGTTCCACGTGTCGGTGGGGGTGATGCCGATGAACGACAGGGTGATCTGGGACAGCACGGCGAACGACACGGTCCCGACGAACCCCGCGGCGATCATCGCGGTCAGGTTCGGCAGGATCTCGGCGAGGATCAGGCGCCACGTGCGCTCGCCGTTCGCGCGGGCGGCCTCCACGAAGTCGCGCTTGCGCAGCGAGAGGGTCTGCGCCCGCAGGACGCGCGCGCCCCACGCCCACCCCGTGATCGCGATGACGACGGCGACGGTCAGGCCGCCGGCCGACGGCAGCATCCCCGCGATGATGATGATGAGCGGGAGCTGCGGGATCACCAGGAAGACGTTCGACAGCGCGGACAGCCCCTCGTCGCCGAACCCGCCGACGTAGCCCGCGGTGATGCCGACGACGACGCCGATGAACGTCGCCAGGAACCCGGCGACGAACGCGATGAGCAGCACCGACCGGGTCCCGAGGATCACCTGGGACATGACGTCCTGCCCCAGGTGCGTGGTGCCCATCCAGTGCTCCCACGAGGGTGGCTGCAGCAGGTCCGACGAGCGCTCGTCCGGGTCGTACGGGGCGATCCACGGCCCGATCGCCGCGATCAGGGCGAAGAAGGCGAGGATCCCGAGCCCCGTGAGGGCCTTGGTGTTGCGCATCCACAGGAAGCGCCGCTTGGTGCCGGTCGGGGCGGTCTGCTCCGTGCCGACCTGTGTGGTCTCGGTCGTGACGAGCTCGGCGGCCACGGTCAGCCCTCCTGTCGCGTGCGGGGGTCGAGCACGCCGTACGCGAAGTCGGCGATGACGTTGGCGAACAGCACGGCGAGCGTGATCACCAGGAAGCAGCCCTGCATGAGCGGGTAGTCCTTGGCGGACGTCGCCTTGAGCAGCTGGTAGCCGATGCCCTGGTACGAGAAGACCGTCTCCATGACGAGCGTCCCGCCGACGATGAACCCGAGCGACAGCGCGAAGCTCGACAGCTGCGGCAGGATCGCGTTCCGCGCGGCGTAGCCGAGCATCACGGTGCGCTCCGGCAGGCCCTTGGCCTGCGCGACCGTCACGTAGTCGTCCGACGAGACGGTCACCATCATGTTGCGCATCCCCAGGATCCAGCCGGAGACGGACGTCACGACGATCGTCAGGGCGGGCAGCGTGCCGTAGTAGACGACGGAGCCGACGAACTCCCACGACAGGTTCGGGACCATGCTGCGGTCGTACGACCCGCTCGCGGGGAACCACCCGAGCCGCACGGCGAACACCGCGATCACGACGAGCGCGAGCCAGAAGTACGGGACGGTCGAGAAGAACGTCGAGATCGGCAGCAGGATGTCCGCGCGCGTGCCGCGTCGCCACCCGATCGCGACGCCCGCGAGCGTGCCGATCGTGAAGCTGATGATCGTCGCGATCCCGACGAGCCCGATGGTCCACGGCAGCGAGCGCGCGAGGATGTCGACGACCGGCTCACGCCCGGAGAACGAGATCCCGAGGTCGCCCTGGAACAGGTGCGCCCAGTAGGTGACGTACTGCTGCCACAGGGTCGTGTTCTCGTCGAGCCCGAACAGCGCCTTGAGCGCGTCGATCGCGTCCGGGCTGATCTTGCCCTGGTTGGCGGCGATGAGCGCCGAGACCGGGTCGCCCGGCATGAGGCGCGGGATGAAGAAGTTGATCGTCATCGCGGCCCAGAACGTGATCGCGTAGAAGACCGTGCGGCGGACGAAGAACCTCATCGGTCCACCTCCCCCGCCGCGCCCGGACGCGCGCCGTAGGCCTCGAGCACCGAGCCGACCTCGGGCCGGCCGTCGCGCTGCGAGTACCCCCAGCACGCGGCCTCGCGGCCGTCGCTCACCGGCAGGAGCGGTGGGACCTCGGTGCGGCACAGGTCGACCGCGAACGGGCAGCGCGGGTGGAACCGGCACCCCGCGGGTGGCCGCACGAGGCTCGGCGCCTCGCCGCGTGCGCCGCGGGCCCGGGCCGCGAGGTCGTCCGGGTCGGGCGCCGAGCTGATGAGCAGCTGCGTGTACGGGTGCGCGGGGTCCTGCGTCACCGACTCGCTGTCGCCCTGCTCGACCACGCGCCCCGCGTACATGACCATCGTGCGGTCCGCGAAGTAGCGCGCGGAGGCGATGTCGTGCGTGATGTACAGGATCGCGATGTGCAGGCGGTCGCGCAGGTCGCGCAGCAGGTTGAGGATGCCGAGCCGGATCGAGACGTCCAGCATCGAGATGGGCTCGTCGGCCAGCAGCACCTCGGGGTCCGCGGCCAGGGCGCGCGCGATCGCGACACGCTGGCGCTGACCACCCGAGAGCTCATGCGGGAACTTGTCGACGTAACGCGCCGGTGGGGTGAGCTGCACGCGGGTCAGCAGCTCGTCGAGCGCCGCCTCGAGCTCGGCACCGCGCAGGCGCCCCTGGTGGATCCGCAGGCTGCGCGTGAGCGTGTAGCGCACGGTGTGGATCGGGTTCAGCGAGCCGAACGGGTCCTGGAAGATCATCTGGACGCGCCGCACGTAACGGCCGAACGCGCGTCGGCCGGTGGCCGTGGCGTCCGTACCGTGCAGCAGGATCTGGCCGCTCGTGGCGGGCACGAGCTGCGCGAGCAGGCGCGCGATCGTCGACTTGCCCGAGCCGGACTCGCCGACGAGCGCGACGACGCGGCCGCGGTGCAGGTCGATCGAGACGTCGTCGACCGCGTGCACGACCGCGTGGTTGCGCAGGCCGCGCACCGGGAAGTGCTTGCGCAGCCCGACGGCGCGCAGGACGGGTGGCTCGTCGGCGTCGGGGCCGGGCCGACGCGCGTCGGGCGGGCCGACGAGCTCGTCGGACCCGTGGGGGGAGGTTCGCATGAGGGGTTCACCTGGGGACGTGGCCGCGGCGCGGGGGGG
>NZ_LFKW01000062.1:20878-27619 GCF_001040865.1 Cellulomonas sp. A375-1
CGCCCCCCCCGCGCCCTGACTCGGGTCGGACCGCGACGCCCCGCGGGGCCGGGCGGTCCGGTCGGCTCAGGCCGTGGGCTTGAGCTTGGTCAGGATCAGCGCGGCCTGCGGGCCCGTGGGCTGCGGGTTCGCGTACGGGTCCTCGTCCGTGGGGAAGCCCGTGTAGTTCGCGGTCGAGTACTGCGCGACGGCCGGGCGCGACCAGATGACCAGGCCCGGGACGTCCTCGACGAAGCGCTTCTGCACGACCTGCAGCGCGGCCATGCGGTCCGCGTCGGTCGTGGCGGACTTGAACTCGGCGAGCGCGGCCGTGGCCTCGTCGTTCTGGTAGCGGCCGAAGTTCCAGTTCGCGGGCTGGCCGAGCTCGACGTACGACGCGCCGTCCATGATGTTCGAGTACAGGTTCCACGGCGTGGAACCGCCGTCGGTCCAGTGCAGCGACGCCTGGAAGTCGCCCAGGTTGATGACCTGGTTGAACCACGTGTCGGCGACGACGGGCTCGACGGTCGCCTCGGCACCCAGCTCCTTGGCACCCTCGGCGATGATCCCGAGCGCGTCGAGGTAGTCCGTCCAGCCCTGCGGGTTCGTCAGCGCGAAGGAGACCTTCTCGCCGTCCGGGTCGACGAGCGCGTCGCCGTCCCACGTGTAGCCCGCGTCGGTCAGCACCTGCTTGGCGCCGTCGACGTCGACCTCGAGCTCCTGGCCGGCGAACTCGTCGGAGATGAACGCGTCACCCGACGGCTGCGGCAGGCCGGTGACCGACGTGATCTGCGGCCACACGCCGTACCCCGCGGTCGCGGAGATGTCCGCGCGGTCGACGACCATGTTGAGCGCCTTGCGGAACGCGACGTCGTCGAACGGCTTCTTCTGGGTGTTGAGGTACAGCACGTCGACGCCGAAACCACCGCCCGCGACCTGGTGGAAGTGCTCCGGGTCCTGCGCGATGAACGTGTTCTCGAAGTCCGGGATGAACGTCCAGCCCCACTGCGCCTCACCCGACGTGAGCGCGGTCGTCAGGCCCGCGTTGTCCTTGAACGCGTCGTAGCGCAGCTCGCCGACGAGCGGCGCGTCGCCCCAGTACGTGTCGTTCGGGACGAGCGTGACGGCCTGCGGCGTGAAGCTCTTCAGCGTGAACGGGCCCGTCCCGATCATGGTGTCGGCCGTGTACGTGACCGGGTCCTCGTTCTCCCAGATGTGCTTGGGCACGATCAGGAGCCGGTAGAGCTTGGCGGCGTTGACGTACTGACCGGTCGTGAAGCCCACCGTGACCGTCGTGCCGTCCGTCGTGATCTCGCCGTACTGCTCCGGGAAGTCCACGTTGAGCTCGGGGTTGTCCTTGCGGATCTGGAGCGAGTAGGCGATGTCGTCGGCCGTGAACGGCTCGCCGTCGCTCCACGTGACCCCCGCACGCGGCGTGATGACCGCCTCGGTGTACGTGTCGTTCCACTCGACCTTCTCCGCGAGCCACGGCATGGGCGGGTCGGTGGGCTTGACGTCGTTGACCTGCATGAGCGACTCGTAGATCGCGTACGCGTAGCCGAACGAGGTGGAGCCCGAGCCGGGGGCGATCGGGTTCTGGTTCCCCGACGCCTCACCGTTGGGCATGCCCACGGTCAGGACCTTGTCGGAACGCTCGTCGCTCGTCGCCTGGGTCTGCCCCGAGGTCGGGTCGTCGCTGCCGTTGCCGCCGCCTGAGCAGGCGGTGGCGAGCAGCGCGACGACCGCCACGCTGGCTGCCGCCGTCGAGAGCTTGCGGATCCTCACGAGAGTGCCTCCTTGCACTGGGTGAACTGCGGGAGTGGTGGTGCTGGTCCTGCCGTGCTGGTCCTGCCGTGCTGGTCCGGCGGCACTGCGGAGGTCGCCGGACCGGGGGCTCGGGGGGCGTCTGCGGGCAGGTCGACCCCCGGGCCGGTCTAGGTGCGGACGGTCACCTCGGTGCCCACCCGCAGGTCCTGCACCGAGCGGCCCGCGCGCAGCCGGTACGTGCCGGGGGGCACCACCCAGCCCGCCTCCCAGGTGCGCCACGTGCTCGCGGGCACCCGGACGGTCACGTCGCGCCGCTCGCCCGGGGCGAGCTCGGCGACGGCGAACCCCGCCAGCCAGCGCACGGGACGGTCCGACGAGGCCGCGGGCGGCTCGGCGTACACCTGGACCACCTCGCGACCCGCGCGGGGCCCGGTGTTGCGCAGCGTGACGACCAGGTCGTACGCGGCCGGCTCGTCGGCCACGGGCTCGGCGCGCACGCCGTCGTACGACCACGTGGTCCAGCCCAGCCCGTGGCCGAACGGCGCGGCGGGCGTGCGGCCCAGGCGCAGCCACGACCTGTACCCGACGTGCACGCCCTCGCGGTACTCGACGACGCCGTCGACGGGCACCGCGTCCGGGACGGGCACGTCGCTCTCGTGCGCGGGCAGCGTCCACGGCAGCCGGCCCGAGGGCTCTGTCACGCCCGTGAGCACGTCGCCCAGCGCCTCGGGCCACTCCTGGCCGCCGAGCCACGCCCAGAGCACGCACGGGACCTCGTCGAGCCACGGCAGCAGCACGGGCGCACCCGCGTTGACGACCACGACCGTACGCGGGTTGGCCGCGAGCACCGCCTTGACGAGCTGGTCCTGCGTGCCGGGCAGGGCGAGCGACGTGCGGTCGTACCCCTCGGACTCGACCTCCTCGTTGGTGCCGACGACGACGACCGCGAGATCCGCCGCCGCAGCAGCCGCGACCGCGTCGGCGAGCAGCTCGTCGGGAGACGTGCCGGGCGTGCGGTGCACGAGCTCGGCGCGCGCGAACGACGCGTAGCCGACGGGGTGCACGGCCTGGACGGTCGCGTCGAGCTCGATCGTCACCGGCTCCGCGTGGCCCGCGGCCGCGTGCGGCGTCTCGACGGCGAGCGTGACGGGCGTCGGCGCGTTCACCGACGAGTCGAGGATCACCTCGGCCCCCACCTCGTGCTCGCTCGTCGAGAGCACCTCGCCGCCCACGACGACGCGGTGCCGCCCGACCGTGCCCACGCCCACCTCGTGGCGTCCGGGCTCGTCGAGCGTGACGGTCGTGCGCAGCCGCACCGCGTGGGCGTCGGCGCGCACGTCCCGGAGCCAACCGGTCCACGCGGTGACGGTCCGCGCCTCGAGCACGGCGCCTGCCGCGTCCAGCACCTCGACGAGCACGCCGGGCTCTCCCGCGGGGCTGGTGCAGCGGTGCGCGAGGTCGAGCGCCGGGGGCAGCAGGCGGGAGACCGCGCCGGCGTGCACGGTGACCTCGGCGCCGGCGAACGCGTCGCGCACCGCGTCGTCGAGCTCGGCGCGCCGCTCGGGCCGCACGTACGCCGAGCCGCCGCCCTGCACGAACGGCGCCAGCGCGTTGGGCCCGACGAGCGCGACCCGACGCACGTCGCCGCTCGCGAGCGGGAGCGCGTGCTCGTCGTCCTTGAGCACGACCATCGACCGCGCGACCAGGCGGCGCAGCGTGCCCCGCACGTCCACGTCGGCGACGCGGTCCCGCGACGCGCCCTCGGGAGCGAGTCCGTCGATCGCGCCGACCCGACGCGCGAGCAGCAGGATCCGCTCGACCTTCTCGTCGAGCGCGGCCTCGTCGACCTCCCCTGCGCGCACCGCGGCGAGCAGCCCGTCGCCCCAGACCCCGTCCGGGCCCGGCATCTGCAGGTCGAGACCGCCCTCGAACGCGCCGGCGACCGACCGCGTGGCGACCCAGTCGCTCACGACCACGCCGTCGAAGCCCCACTCGTCCTTGAGCACCCCGGTGAGCAGCGGCCGGTGCTCGAGCGCGGGTGCGGCCGTGGTGCCGTCGTCGATCCCCGAGTACGCGCCCATGACGGACCACGCGCGGGCCTCGTGCACGAGCTGCTCGAACGGCGCGAGATAGACCTCGCGCAGCGTGCGCTCGTCGACACGCGAGAGGTACGTGGTGCGCTGCGTCTCGGAGTCGTTCGCGACGAAGTGCTTGACGCACATCCCGACGCCCCGCTCCTGCGCCGCGCGCACCACGTGCACGGCGATCCGGCCCGTGAGGGTCGGGTCCTCCGAGTAGCACTCGAAGTGTCGGCCGCCGACGGGCGTGCGCTGGAGGTTGACCTGCGGCGCGAGGACGACGTCGACGCCGTGCCGCCTGGCCTCCGCAGCGAACAGCGCGCCCAGCTCGTCGGCCAGGTCGACGTCCCAGGTCGCGGCGAGCGCACTCGGTGCGGGGAACGACGCGGAGGTCTCGGCCGCGTCCTCGGACACGCCGCGCACGCCCGCGGGACCGTCGGACACGTGGACGGCCCGCAGCCCGACGCGCGGGACCGCCGTGGTGGACCACAGGCCCGCGCCGACGAGCAGCGCGACCTTCTCCTCGAGCGTGAGACGCGCCCGCAGCGCGGCGATGGCGCGATCGGTGCTGCGTGCGGCCGGCGCGGCGGTGGCCGTGGCGCGCGGTCCGGCGGGTGCGGGCTGCGCGGGAGCGGGTTCGGTGGTGCCGAGAGACACGGTGGGGCTCTCCTCGTGGTCGACCTCGTCGTCGTGTGCGGTGATCGAACCACAATTCTTACTAACTTGTCAGTAAGTCCAATGATCACAGTATGGTTGCGGCCATGGACGACGACGCCAGCGGTGTGGACCGCCCCCGCACGGCCACGACGGCGGGGGCAGCGCTGCCCACGACGACCGCTCGCCGCCAGCGGCGCCCCCGCCAGGCCACCGCGGAGCGCCGCGCCGAGATCCTGCGCGCCGCCGCCCGCACGTTCGGCGCCAAGGGCTACAAGACGGGCTCGCTCGCCGAGGTCGCCGAGCAGGTCGGCATCACGCACGCCGGCGTGCTGCACCACTTCGGCTCCAAGGAGCAGCTGCTCGTCGAGGTGCTCGAGTTCCGCGACAAGGAGGACGTGCGCGAGCTCGAGGGCCAGCACATCCCCGACGGTCTCGAGCTGTTCCACCACCTCGTGCGCACCGCCCGCGCGAACGAGCTGCGCCCCGGGATCGTCCAGGGCTACACCGTGCTGACCGGCGAGTCCGTCACCGAGAACCACCCCGCGCGCACGTGGGTCACCGACCGGTTCCGGGTGCTGCGCGGCGAGATCGCCCACGCGGTCACGGTCGTCGGCGGCCCCGGCACCAGCGACGAGGCGGCCACGCGCGCGGCGAACGCCATCATCGGCGTCATGGACGGGCTGCAGGTCCAGTGGCTCCTCGACCCGTCGGCCGTCCAGCTCGCGGAGGGCACGCGCGTCGCGATCGAGGCGATCCTGACCGCCGCGTGCCCCGACACCACCATCCCCACCCTGGGCTGACCCCGCGGCTTTCCCAGCGATCTCCCAGGTCCGGCCCAGGCTGGTTCCAGCGGGCCCCGACAGCGTTGCGGCCATGACAGCCACGACCACCACTGCGACCGCCCCCGGGACGCTCGTCGTCGGCGACCTGCAGCTCGACGAGACGAGCGGCCAGGTCACGCGTGCGGGCGAGCCCATCCACCTCACACCCACCGAGCGGGACCTGCTCACGTACTTCATGCGCAACCCGCGCCGCGTCCTGTCGAAGCGGATGATCCTGGACCGCGTGTGGCGTGGCGACCGGGGCGGAGCCGACGGCGTCGTCGAGCTGTACGTCAGCTACCTGCGCCGCAAGATCGACAAGGGCCGCACCCCGATGCTCCACACCCAGCGCGGCCTGGGCTACGTCCTGCGCGCTTCCTGACGCCGCACCTCACACGCCGCCGACCCTGCGCAGGCCGACCGGCCGCCCGCACCTGCGGGCGGCCGGTCATGCTCGTGCGGGCTACAGCGGGAAGGCGCGGTACAGGTCGAGGAGGTCCTCGACCGGGGCCTCGATGCGGAACACCGCGGTGAGGTTGCGCCAGACGACGACGCCCGTGCCGTCCCCGAGCGCCACGGCCGTGTAGGTGCCGACCCGCTCGTCACCCACGCGCACCGCGCCGGTCTGCGGGAGCTTGTCGCGGCCCGACGCCGGGGCGCCGGGGCGGGTCGTGGCCGTCGCGTCGGCCGACGGCGTCGCGCCGAGCTCCTCGCTCGTGCCCTCGACGGCCGCCTCCGCGGTCGGCAGCTCGGCGACGAGCGCGTCGGTGAACGCGCGCGCCTCGTCCTGCGTGGCCCACTGGCCGGACAGGACCGTCGCGGTCAGGGCGCCACCGTCGGTGAACGACTCGGTGTAGGCCTCGAGCGCACCGGCGGTCACCCAGGTCGCCTCGGGGGCCGACGACGCGAGCGCGTACTGCAGCACCGACGAGGGCAGCGCGGTCGCGAACGGCGTCGTCGCCTCGCGCGCGACGGGCTCGATCGAGGGCGTCGGGGAGGGCAGGCGGATCGTCGTCGCGACGAGCGGCTCGGGCGACGCGGAGTCGTTGCCGCGGTTGGCCAGGACGATCCCGGCGGCCACCGCGCCGACGAGGAGCACGCCGCCGCCGATCGCGACGGGCAGCAGCCACTTCGGCCGCTTGTCACCGGACTCGGGCTCGGGTCCGCCCGTGCCCGGGCCGGAACCCTGACCCTCGCTCGTCGTCGGCTGCCCGGCCACGGGTGCACCCGTGGCCGCGAACGCCGCCGGGAAGGCGGGCGTCGCAGCGGCGGGGCTCGCGGGGACCGGGCTCGCGGGGACAGGGCCCGCGGGGACCGGGCCCGTGGGAGCGGCGGGACCGGCCGCGTGCGCGCCGTGGCCGCTGTGCGCGCCACCGGGTGCGCCGTACCCGCCGGGTGCTGCGTGGCCCTGCTGGCCGTACCCGCTCTGCGGCGGCCCG
>NZ_LFKW01000063.1:0-1322 GCF_001040865.1 Cellulomonas sp. A375-1
CACCACGACCGTCCAGGTCGAGGCCGGCCGCATGCGCTTCTCGCCGTCCCGGATCGAGGTCCCCGCAGGCGACCGGCTCGTGCTGGAGGTGACGAACGTCGACGACGACGTCCACGACCTGGTCGTCGCCAACGGGGCGACCAGCGGTCGGCTCGCGCCCGGCGAGAGCGCGCGGGTGGACGTGGGGGTCGTGGGCGCGGGGCTCGACGCATGGTGCTCCGTGGCCGGTCACCGGCTCATGGGGATGACGCTGGCGATCGTCGTCACGGGCGACGCCGAGGTCGCGTCGCCGGTCGACCCGGGCTCCGGCGAGCGTCCCGACGAGGGTGTCACGGGCGGCCAGGACCACGCGATGCCGCACCACGGTGGCGACCCGGGCGAGGGCACGGCCTCCGGCTCCGGGTCGGCCGCCGACCTGCTCGACCTCATGGCCGAGCCGGACCCGGACTTCGTGGCCCGCGACGCGACGCTCGCTCCGCTCGGCCCCGACGAGGGTCCGGTGACGCGGCACGTGCGGCTCGTCGTGCAGGAGGTCGTGCGCGAGGTCGCCCCAGGGGTGACGCAACGGCTGTGGACGTTCGGGGGCACGGCGCCGGGTCCCGTGCTGCACGGACGCGTCGGCGACCGCTTCGTCGTGACGCTCGTCAACGACGGCTCGATCGGCCACTCGATCGACTTCCACGCGGGCGCGCTCGCCCCCGACGACGTCATGCGGACCATCGCGCCGGGCGAGGAGCTGACGTACGCGTTCACCGCCACGCGGTCCGGGATCTGGATGTACCACTGCTCGAGCATGCCGATGTCGACGCACATCGCGAACGGTATGTCGGGCGCGGTCGTCATCGAGCCCGACGGGCTCGCGCCGGTCGACCGGCAGTACGTCGTCGTGCAGTCCGAGCTCTACCTCGGCGCGCAGGGCGGCGAGGTGGACGCGGCGAAGGTCGCCACGCAGATGCCCGACCTCGTGGTGCTCAACGGCTACGCGAACCAGTACCGCGACCGGCCGCTGGCCGCGACCGTCGGGCAGCCCGTCCGGTTCTGGGTGCTCGACTCGGGGCCGAACCGGCCGAGCGCGTTCCACGTCGTCGGCGGGCAGTTCCACACCGTGTACCGCGAGGGCGAGTACACGCTGCGCGACGGCGGGTCGACCGGCACGGGCGGGTCGCAGGTGCTCGCGCTGCAGCCCGCCGAGGGCGGGTTCGTCGAGCTGACGTTCCCGCAGGCCGGCACGTATCCGTTCGTCTCGCACGTGATGTCGGACGCCGAGAAGGGCGCCGCGGGTCGCGTGGTGGTCACCCCCTGACACCACGACGACGAAGGGG
>NZ_LFKW01000063.1:1395-6381 GCF_001040865.1 Cellulomonas sp. A375-1
GTCGGTCAGTCGCGCAACGCGAGGTACGTCGAGATCAGGGACTTCGTCGACGGGTCCTGGGCGTCGAGCGCCGCGGCGTCGCCCTCGACCGCGGGCGCGATCTCGAGCGCGAGCTTCTTGCCGAGCTCGACACCCCACTGGTCGAACGAGTCGATGCCCCAGACGACGCCCTGCACGAACGTGATGTGCTCGTACAGCGCGATGAGCTGGCCCAGCACGGAGGGCGTCAGCGCGGAGGCGAGGATCGACGTCGTCGGACGGTTGCCGGAGAACACGCGCGCGGGGACGATCGCCTCGTCCGTGCCCTCGGCGCGCACCTCGTCGGCCGTCTTGCCGAACGCGAGGGCCTTGGTCTGCGCGAAGAAGTTCGCCAGGAACAGGCCGTGCACGTCGGCGTCGCCGTCCTGCAGCGGGTGCGCGGGGTTGGCCACGGCGATGAAGTCCGCCGGGATCAGGCGCGTGCCCTGGTGGATGAGCTGGTAGAACGCGTGCTGGCCGTTGGTGCCGGGCTCGCCCCAGAACACCTCGCCGGTGGCCGTCGTGACGGGCGTGCCGTCCCAACGGACCGACTTGCCGTTCGACTCCATCGTGAGCTGCTGCAGGTACGCCGGGAACCGGTGCAGGTACTGCGCGTAGGGGAGCACGGCGTGCGTGTGGGCGCCGAGGAAGTTGACGTACCAGACGTTCAGCAGACCCATGAGGACGGGGACGTTGCTCGCGAGCGGCGTGGTCGCGACGTGCTCGTCGACCGCGTGGAAGCCGGCGAGCAGCTCGCCGAACGCCTCGGGGCCGATCGCGATCGCGACCGACGTCCCGATCGCCGAGTCGACCGAGTAGCGGCCGCCGACCCAGTCCCAGAAGCCGAACGCGTTGGCCGGGTCGATGCCGAACGCCGCGACCTTGTCGAGCGCGGTCGAGACCGCGACGAAGTGCTGCGCGACGGCAGCGGTCCGCGCCTCGTCGGTGTCCGCGAGGTGACCCGCGGCGGCGAGCCGGTCCCAGAGCCACTGACGCGCGAGTCGCGCGTTGGTGAGCGTCTCGAGCGTGCCGAACGTCTTGGACGCGACGATGAACAGGGTGGTCGTCGGGTCGAGGCCCTTGACCTTCTCGGCGAGGTCGGACGGGTCGATGTTCGAGACGAAGCGGACCTCGAGGCCCTCCTGCACGTACGGCTTGAGCGCCTCGTAGACCATGACGGGGCCGAGGTCGGATCCGCCGATGCCGATGTTGACGACGGTCTTCACGGGTGCGCCCGTGACACCCGTCCACTGGCCGGAGCGCACCTTGTCCGCGAACGCGTAGACCTTCGCGAGCTCGGCCTGCACGTCCGCGTCCACGTCCTGGCCGTCGACGACGAGGGGCGGGGTGGCGCCCGCCGGGCGGCGCAGCGCGGTGTGCAGCACCGCGCGGTCCTCGGTGACGTTGATGTGCTCGCCGCGCAGCATCGCCTGCAGACGGTCGGCGACGCCCGTCTCCTCGGCGAGGCGCACCAGGAGCGCGAGCGTCTCGTCCGTGACGAGGTTCTTCGACAGGTCGACGTGCAGGTCCGCGAGGCGGAACGTGAGCCGCTGCGCCCGCTGCGGGTCCGCGGCGAACCAGCCGCGCAGGTCCGCGGTGAGCGTGGACTCGTGCGCGGACAGGTCCTGCCACGCGCTCGTCGTCGTGGCGTCGATGGGGCTGGTCACGATGGGGTTCCCTCCGGGTGGCTCTGGGAGCGGGGTGTCACGGAGCGCGGCGACGACGAACCGGTGCGGCTCGGTGCGCGCGGACGTCTCCAACCTAGTGCGCGCGCGTGCGGCGCCGCACGGGACCGGGGCGGGACCTGCTCAGGACCAGCACGGGGACCGGGGCGAGGACCGGGCCGCGGACCGGGGCGAGGATCGACGCGCGGGCGGACGCGCAGCTCGTCCGACCTACAGTGACGCGGTGACCCGACGCGTACCCACCGCCCTGATCGCCGCCGTCAGCCTCGTCGCCGGGTTCGCCGTCGCTCAGGCGACCGGGGTGCGTGCGCTCGGGGGAGCGGTGCTTGTGCTCGGCGCGGCGTGGTGCGTGCAGCGGTCGTGGCGTACCGCCGGCCCGTGGCGGGTCGCGTTCGTCGTCGTGCTCGGTGCACTCGGGTTCGTGGCCTCGCACGTGCTGGCTCGGACGGCGCTCGGCGCCTGGCCCTCGGTGCTGCTGGTCTCCGCCGCGCTCGGCGCGGCCACGTGGCTCGTCGTCGACACGCGCGGACGCCCCTCGCGCTGACCTGGCGCGCCCCACGAAACAGGCGTGTGAACAGACGATCACGATGTGATCACAGTCACCGTCGAGCCTTGACGGCGATTAATAAGGAAGGTCTACTAACAAACATGCAAGCGACCACGAGCCCCGGTGCACGCGCCGGACGAGCCCTGCGGCCCACCGCCAAGGTGCTCCCTGGGCACGCCCGGGTCCACAACCGGTCGCTCGTGCTGGCTCACCTGTTCCACACCGGCCCGTCGTCCCGCGCGGACATCGCGCGCAGCAGCGGCCTGACCCGCGTGACGGTCTCGACGCTCGTCGGTGATCTCATCGACGAGGGCCTGGTCGAGGAGCTCGGCGTGCGGGCCGAGGGCAAGGTCGGCAAGCCCGCGACACTCGTCGGGATGCGCACGCAGGCGTTCCAGGTGGTCGCTGTCGACCTCACCGACGACGCCACGATCCACGGCGCGGTGCTCACGCTCACCGGCGAGGTGATCACCCGGCACGCAGCCCCGCTCGACGGGCGTGCGGGCGACGCCGCGGTCGACGCGCTCGAGACGGTGTGCCGCGCGCTGCTCGCCGCGGCCGACCGGCCCGTGATCGGCATCGGCATCGCGTCGCCGGGCGTCATCACGACCGACGGCCACGTCGTCCAGGCGCCGAACCGTGGCTGGTACGACCTGCCGCTCGCCACGCTGCTGCGCGACCGTCTCGACGTCCCCGTGCACGTCGCGAACGACGCCAACTCGCGCGCGCTCGGCGAGTTCACGTTCGGCAAGGCGTCAGGCCGGGGCTCGATGGTCCTGACCGTGGGGGAGGGCGTCGGCGCGGGACTCGTCGTCGACGGCGCGCTCGTCCTGGGCCGCAACAACGCCGCGGGCGAGATCGGCCACGTGACGGTCGTCGACGCCAGCACCCCCGGCGAGATCCCGCTCGCGTGCGCGTGCGGCCGAGCCGGCTGCCTGGAGACCGTGCTGAGCGTGCCGGCCCTGCGCCGCCGCATCGCGGGTCTCGACCCCGAGGACTCCGACGCCGCCCTGGCGTCGGCGGGACGGATGCTGGGGATCGCCCTGGCACCCGTCGTCAGCGCGCTCGACCTCGCAGAGGTCCTGCTCTCCGGCCCCACGGAGCTGCTGGACGGTCCCCTGCGCGAGGCGGCGCTCACCGCCATCCGGACCCGGACCATGCCCGTGATCGGGCGTGGGCTGACCGTGCGGATGGGATCGCTCGACGAGGACGGAGCGCTGGCCGGTGCGGCAGTGCTCGTCCTGTCGGGGCAGCTCGGGGTCACGTGACGACCCCGAGCCGCCCCCTTGCAGGTCAAGGCACCACCCCGGCGACCGCCGCCCCGGCGCTCGCCTCGCACACGGGAGGAACCCCAACGTGAAGATGCTACGGTTCGCGGCCCTCGGCGTGGCGGCGACGCTCGCGCTGACCGCCTGCAGCTCTGCCGACACGCCGTCGGACGACGCGACGACCGCCGGCGGAGACAAGACGCCTGAGGCCGCCGAGATCACGCTCTGGCTGGCCGGTGGCGACACCAACAAGGACCTGCGCCAGTACCTCAAGGACACGTTCGCCGCGGAGAACCCCGGGTCGACGCTGAACATCGAGGAGATCGCCTGGCCCGACCTGGTCACCAAGCTGACGACCTCGCTGCCCGACGAGGCGAACACGCCGGACGTCGTCGAGATCGGCAACACGCAGTCGCCGACCTTCACGACCGTGGGCGCGTTCCGTGACCTGACGCCGCTGTACGACGAGCTGGGCGGCGACAAGCTGCTGCAGTCGTTCGTCGACGTCGGCGCGGTCGACGGCAAGAACTACGCGCTGCCGTACTACTTCGGCTCGCGCTACATGTTCTACCGCAAGGACATCTGGACGGCCGCCGGCCTCGAGGTGCCCAAGACGCTCTCGGAGTTCTCGGAGTCGGTCGCCAAGCTCAAGACCGACACGCAGTCGGGCTTCGCGATGGGTGGCCAGGACTGGCGCAACGGCATCTCGTGGGTGTTCGCCAACGGCGGCGAGCTCGCGACGGTGGACGGCACCACCTGGACCTCGACGCTCTCGGACCCGAACACCATCAAGGGTCTCGAGCAGTGGCAGAAGGTCTACCAGGACGCGTCGAACCTGCCCTCGACCGAGCGGGACGTCGCGTACTGGGACTTCCTGAACGACGGCACCGACGGCACGCCGCCCTCGGCGGCGACGATCATGGCGCCGGGCTGGGCGCGCTGGTCGATCGGTGACATCACGAAGAACGACGCGGGCGAGGAGGTGCGCGACGGCATGGCGGACGACACGAAGTTCGACATCTTCGCCCTGCCGGGCACCGACGGCGGCATCGCGCCGGTCTTCGCCGGTGGCTCGAACATCGCCGTGTCGGCGAAGTCGAAGCACCCGGAGCTCGCGGAGAACCTGCTGCGGATCGTCTTCTCGAAGGAGTACCAGACGATGCTCGGCGGTGCGGGCCTCGGCCCGGGCAACTCCGACTACGTGTCCTCGCTGGGCGACGACAAGTTCGCGCAGACGATGATCGAGACGGCGGCCGCCTCCAAGCTCACCCCGGCCGCGCCGGGCTGGGCCGCGATCGAGGGCGCGTTCGTCTACGAGGAGCTGTTCCAGAAGATCGCCGACGGCGGCGACGTCGCCGCGCTGGCGAAGGAGTACGACGCCAAGCTGACGCCCATGCTCAACGGTGGCGCCGCGGGCTGACGCCCGATCGCGGGTGACCGGGCCGCGCAGGCCCGGTCACCCGCGGAC
>NZ_LFKW01000063.1:6504-22986 GCF_001040865.1 Cellulomonas sp. A375-1
TCGGCACACAGGAGATCACTCATGTCCCACGACGCTGCCCTCGGCGTGCCCGCGCACAGCGGCCACGCCGCCCCCGGTGGCCCGCCCGACGAGCCGCCCGCCCCGCGCCGGCGCCGCACCCCGGCCGCCCCCTACCTGCTCCTGGTCCCCGCGCTCGTCGCGCTGGTCGCCGGCCTCGCCTACCCGGTGGGCAAGCAGATCGTCATGTCGGTGCAGAAGTTCGGCCTCGAGCAGCAGTTCGGTCAGGCGCCGACGTTCGTCGGCCTGGACAACTTCGTGCGGGTCTTCACCGACGACGCCCTGTGGGCGGTCGTCGCCCGCTCGATCGCCTTCTGCCTCGTCAACGCGTTCCTCACGGTCGTGATCGGGTTCGCGTTCGCGCTCCTGATGCGCGCGGTCGCCACGCCCGTCCGCCTCATGCTGCAGGTGTGCCTGCTGCTCGCGTGGGCCATGCCGATGGTCGCGGGCGTGACGGTCTTCAAGTGGCTGTTCGACTACCGCACGGGCGTCGTGAACTGGCTGCTCGTGCAGCTCGGCTTCGACAGCTTCGCCGGATACTCCTGGCTCTCGCAGCCGCTCACGTTCTTCCTGGTCGCGACGATCATCATCGTCTGGATGTCCGTGCCGTTCGTCGCGCTGTCGATGTACGCAGGGCTGACCGCCGTGCCCGAGGAGGTCCTCGAGGCCTCGCGCATCGACGGCGCCAACGGTCGCCAGCAGTTCTGGCACATCCTGATGCCGATGGTCCGCCCCGTGCTGTCGATCGTGCTGCTCCTGCAGATCATCTGGGACCTGCGCGTGTTCGCCCAGATCCGCCTCCTGCAGGACGCGGGCGCCCCGGTGTCCGAGACGAACCTGCTGGGCAACTTCATCTACGAGCTCGGCATGAGCCGCCAGGACTTCGGCGGCGCGGCCGCCGTCTCGATCTTCGTGCTGCTGCTCACCGTCGCGCTGAGCTGGCCGTACGTCCGCAGCCTCATGAAGGAGGACGCATGAGCGCCGTCGCGCCCGTCCGCACGCCGCACGTCAGGGCGAGTGCCGTCGCGGCCAAGAAGCACGCCCCCCGGGCGGGCCGCCGCCGGGTGCGCTCGTTCGCGCTCGGGACCCTGGGCGTCCTCGCCTCGCTGCTGTGGGTGTTCCCGGTCTACTGGATGGTCCTGTCGGCGTTCACGCCCGCGGCCTACCTGCGTGCGACGACCCCGCAGTTCCTTCCGCTGCACGCGACGGCGGTCAACTTCCGGCGCGTCCTGGAGGGCGGCAGCTTCACCGCGGCGCTGGGCATGAGCGTGGCGATCACCCTGCTCACGGTCGTGCTGGTGCTGGCCTTCGCGTTCCTCGGGGCGCTCGCGATCAGCCGGTGGAAGTTCCGTGGCCGCACGTCGTTCGTGCTCGCCGTGCTGTTCATCCAGATGCTGCCCGCCGAGGGCCTGTTCATCGCGCAGTACAAGATGCTCTCGGGCGCGCACCTGCTCGACTCGGTGATCGGCGTGACCGTCCTCTACACCGCGGCCATCATCCCGTTCACGATCTGGATGCTGCGCGGCTTCGTCGCGGGCGTCCCGGCCGAGCTCGAGGAGGCGGCCATGGTCGACGGGCTCTCGCGCACGCAGGCGTTCCTGCGCATCACGTTCCCGCTGCTCGCGCCGGGGCTCGTGGCCTCGGGCGTGTACGCGTTCCTGCAGGCGTGGAACGAGTTCACGATCGCGCTCGTCGCGCTGAACTCGAACCAGACTCTGCCGCTGTGGCTGCGCAACTTCCTGTCGGCGTCGGCGAACCGCGGCGTCGACTGGGGCCAGGTGATGGCCGCGTCCACGCTCATCGCGATCCCCGTGATCGTCTTCTTCCTGTTCGTGCAGGGCCGGATGACCTCCGGCCTCGTGTCCGGCGCGGTCAAGGGCTGACGCGCATGTCCCAGCACAGCACCCCCGTCCCCGGCCCGGCCGGGCGCGGCGGGACCCCCGGGCGCGATGCGGTCGGTGTCGACATCGGCGGCAGCAGCACGGTGACCATCCTGCTCGACGACCGCGGGCAGGTCGTCGCACGCGACGTCATGGTCACGCGCACGGGCGCCGAGCAGATCGCGTCCGACGTCGGGCACGCGGTGCGCCGCGTCCTGGCGACCGCGGGTGTCGACCCGGCCGACGTGGCCGGCATCGGTGTCGGGGTCCCCGGCGTGGTCGACCCGGAGAGCGGCACCGTCGCCAACGCGGTCAACCTCGGGATCGAGGGCAGCGCACCGCTCGCGGCGCTCGTCTCCCGCGCGCTCGACGGCCTGCCGGTCCGCCTCGAGAACGACCTCAACGCGGCCGTCCTCGGCACCGCGCAGCACCTCGCGCAGGCGGGTGAGGGCCCGGTCGACGACCTCGCGTTCATCGCGCTCGGCACCGGGCTCGCGGCCGGCCTCATGCTCGACGGGCGTCTGCGTCGCGGTCCTCACCGCGCCGCGGGCGAGATCGGTCACCTGCGGTACGTGCCCGACGGGCTGCCGTGCAAGTGCGGCCAGTCGGGCTGCCTCGAGCGGTACGCGTCCGGCTCGGCGCTCGACGCCGCGTGGCCGTCCCGCACGGGTCGTCCGGCGCCCGTCGAGGTGTTCGAGGCGGCGGCCGCGGGCGACGAGCACGCGGTGCGCGTCCGCGACGAGTTCCTGGCCGCGGTGGCCGGCGCCGTGCGCGTGCTCGTCCTGACGTGCGACGTCGGGCGGATCGTGATCGGGGGAGGGGTGAGCCAGCTCGGCGAGCCGCTGCTGCGGGGCCTCGTGACCGAGCTCGACCGCCAGGCGGCGTCGTCGCCGTTCCTCGCGGCGGCCCACCTGCCGAGCCGCGTGCGGCTCGCGCCGGCCGGCGTGCCGCTGGGTGCGGTCGGAGCCGCGCTCGTCGGACGAGGAGGCCACTGATGGAGGTCGTCATCGCCCCCGGGCCCACGCTGGCCCGGCTCGCGGCCGACGCGATCGAGCGGCTGCTGCGGGCGCGCCCGCAGACCGTGCTGGGGCTCGCGACGGGGTCGAGCCCGCTCGCGGTCTACGACGAGCTCGTGCGCCGCCACGACGAGGCCGGGCTGTCGTTCGCCCGGGCTCGAGCGTTCATGCTCGACGAGTACGTGGGCCTGCCCGCGGACCACCCGCAGCGGTACCGCAACGTCATCGAGTCGGAGATCGCCTCGCGCGTCGACCTCGCGCCGGGAGCGGTGCAGGGGCCGGACGGCAACGCCGAGGACCTGGTTGCGGCCTGCGCGGCGTTCGAGCAGGCGATCGCGGACGCGGGCGGCGTCGACCTGCAGCTGCTGGGGATCGGCACGGACGGGCACGTCGCGTTCAACGAGCCTGGCTCGTCGCTCGCGTCGCGCACGCGGATCAAGACGCTCACGCGCCAGACCCGCGAGGACAACGCGCGGTTCTTCGACGACGACGTGTCGCAGGTCCCCACGCACTGCCTCACGCAGGGGCTCGCGACCATCATGTCGGCGCGGCACCTCGTCCTGCTCGCGCAGGGGCGCGGCAAGGCCGAGGCGGTGCACCAGCTCGTCGAGGGTCCCGTCTCCGCGATGTGGCCCGCGACCGTGCTCCAGCACCACCCGCACGTGACCGTGCTGGTCGACGACGCGGCGGCCAGCAGGCTGCAGCTCGCCGACTACTACCGCGAGACGTACGCGGCCAAGCCCGCGTGGCAAGGGCTCTGAGCGCGGTCCGGGTGGGCGTGCGCGCGTCGTCGCAGGTGGCGTCGCGGCCCACCCGGACTGTGGGCGGCGCGGGAGGAGTGTCCGACTCCCGACGTAGACTTCCCCGCATGAGCGAACCGCTGTCCTCGCCCGCCGGCCCCGACGACCCGTTCGGTCCGGACCAGGCGACGGGGACGAGCGTCCTCGAGCGCGCCGAGACGACCGAGCAGGTCGAGCCGGGCGACCACGAGCGCTTCGCGCACTACGTGCGCAAGGAGAAGATCACCGAGTCCGCGGTGACCGGCAGGCCGGTCGTGGCGCTCTGCGGCAAGGTCTGGGTGCCGGGCCGCGACCCGAACAAGTTCCCGGTCTGCCCGGTGTGCAAGGAGATCTACGAGGGGCTCCGGCCGCCGCAGGACGGCGAGGGCGGCTCCGACGGATCGTCGGGCGGCTCGGGCGGCGGACGCCGCTGGGGCTTCGGCCGCGGCTCGTCCGGACGTTGAGCGCCGCCTTCGAACCGTCCACCACCCACGCGTCGTCGTCCGCGGCATCACACCTGCCGCCGGCCTTCCCGTCGCGTGCGCCGTGGGGGACGGCCGGCAAGCTGCGCGCCTGGCAGGCCGAGGCGCTCGAGCTCTACCGCGCCCGCTCGCCGCGGGACTTCCTCGCGGTGGCGACCCCGGGTGCGGGCAAGACGACGTTCGCGCTGCGCATCGCGACCGAGCTCCTCGAGGCCCGCGTGGTGCGGCGCGTGACGGTCGTCGCGCCCACGGACCACCTCAAGCGCCAGTGGGCCGATGCCGCGGCACGCGTCGGGATCCGGCTCGACCCGGGCTTCAGCAACGCGCAGGGCCGCCACGGGCACGGCTTCGACGGCGTCGCGGTGACGTACGCGCAGGTCGCGAACAAGCCCGCGCTGCACGCGGCCCGCACGAGCGCCGCGCCCACCCTCGTGATCCTGGACGAGGTGCACCACGGCGGTGACGCGCTGTCCTGGGGCGACGGCGTGCGCGAGGCCTTCGAGGGCGCGACCCGGCGGCTCGCGCTGACCGGCACGCCCTTCCGATCGGACACCGCCGCGATCCCGTTCGTGCAGTACGAGCGCGACCAGCAGGGCATCCGGCGCTCGGTCGCGGACTACAGCTACGGCTACGGCGACGCGCTGCGCGACCACGTCGTGCGCCCCGTGATCTTCCTGTCCTACTCGGGCAGCATGCGCTGGCGCACCAAGACGGGCGACGAGATCAGCGCGCGCCTGGGCGAGGCGCTCACCAAGGACATGACCGCGCAGGCGTGGCGCACCGCGCTCGACCCGGGCGGTGAGTGGATCCCCGCGGTGCTCGCCGGCGCGGACCGGCGGCTGACCGAGGTGCGCCGCACGGTGCCGGACGCGGGCGCGATGATCATCGCGACCGACCAGACCGACGCGCGAGGGTACGCCGGGCACCTCGCACGGCTCACGGGGGAGTCGCCCACGGTCGTGCTGTCCGACGAACCGGGTGCGAGCGACCGGATCGACGAGTTCTCGCGTGGCGACTCGCGCTGGCTCGTCGCCGTCCGGATGGTCTCCGAGGGTGTCGACGTGCCGCGTCTCGCGGTGGGCGTCTACGCGACGAGCACCGCGACGCCGTTGTTCTTCGCGCAGGCGGTCGGCCGGTTCGTGCGTGCGCGCAAGCGCGGCGAGACGGCCTCGGTGTTCCTGCCGTCGGTGCCGCAGCTGCTCGCGCTGGCGAACGCGCTCGAGCTCGAGCGCGACCACGCGCTCGACCGGCCGAAGACCGCGGAGGAGGACGGCGCCGGGTTCAACCCCGAGGACGCGCTGCTCGCGGCGGCGAACGCCGAGCGCAACGGCCCCGACGCGGTCGGGTCGGACGGCATCCAGGGGTCGTTCGAGGCCCTCGAGGCGCAGGCGTCGTTCGACCGCGTGCTGTTCGACGGGGGCGAGTTCGGCACGGGCGCCGAGGTCGGTTCCGACGAGGAGCTCGACTTCCTCGGGCTGCCCGGGCTGCTCGACGCCGACCAGGTCTCGGCGCTCCTGCGGCAGCGCCAGGCCGACCAGCTCAAGGGTCGTCGCGCCCCGCGCGACCAGGCGGCCGAGCTCGAGGCGATGGACCACCGTCGCCAGGCCGAGCTGCGCAAGGAGCTCGCGCAGCTCGTGGGGGCGTGGTCCCGGCGCAGCGGGCAGCCGCACGGTGCGGTGCACACGGAGCTGCGGCGACGGTGCGGGGGCCCCGAGGTCGCACTCGCGGACCCGGGCCAGCTCGAGTCGCGCGTCGCGATGCTGCGGAGCTGGTTCGTCGGCAAGCGCTGATCGTCGGTGAGCGCTGATCGTCGGTGAGCGCTGATCGTCGGGAGCGCTGATCGTCGGCAGGGCCGATGGCGCCTCGGCGCAACCGCTCCACACTTCTCCGCGGTGCCCTCGACCACAATCCCCGTCTCACGATATGGACAGCCGATGAAGGGCGTCTTCCGTGAGAAGTCGCAGGTCACAGCCGTGGGAGCGCGTGCCATAGCAGGCCTGTCGGCGTGCGCAAGTCGTCAGTTCGGCGTGCCGAGGAGCGTCCACCGCGGGACTGTTGAGGTGCTTCGGGACCCGGAACACCGGATCCCGTCCCTCGCCGGCAGCAGTCCTGCCGGCCGACGAAAGGAGTACGCGATGCCCTCGTGGCTCATCCTCGTCATCATCGGCGTCGTCCTGGTCATCCTCGGCTTCAGCGGGGTCGGCACGTTCCTGCTGTGGATCGGCGTGGCCGTGCTCGTGATCAGCCTGATCCTGGCCCTCGCAGGGGGCCGCCGCCGCGTGTAGCGACGCGACACGTCGCCGGCACCCCCGTCCGGCGCACCTCAGACACGTCGAACGCCGACCCGCTTGCGATGAGCGGGTCGGCGTTCGGCGTTCCCGGGCCCGCTGGACGGGCGGGAGCAGTCCGGGCCGGTCGGCTCAGGCGGGGAGTCGGCTCAGGGGGAGTCGGCTCAGGCGGGCAGGTCGGCTCAGGCGGGGGGCAGCGCGAGGGTCACGGTCGGGAGGGCCGCCTCGTCGGCCGACAGCCGGCGCGCCCCCCGCGGGAGCGCCGCGCGGGACAGCCGGTGCCGCTCGGCCGCGGTCCGCACACCGTCTGCGCCGGTCCAACGGTCGTCGACGTGCCCGTCGACGACGAGCGGCACGTGCAGCGGCCGCAGCTCGCCCGGCCCGTCCGTCGCGGCGAACGCCTCCCGGGCGACGTCCCACGACGCGGAGACCGCGCGGACGCGGTCGTCGTCCCCGGCCACGAGCACCTCTTCGACGTCGCGCCCGTCGACCGAGCGCCGCGCGGCGGACTTGCGCCCCCCGACGCTGGTCTTGGCGGTCGACGCCTTCGCGACCGGCTGCATCACGCCGGTGGCGTCCTCGCGCGCGACGAGCTTGTAGACCATGCCGCACGTCGGAGCGCCCGAGCCGGTGACGACCGACGTGCCGACCCCGTACGAGTCGACGGGCGCGACGGCCAGGGCCGCGATGGCGTGCTCGTCGAGGTCGGAGGTCACGGTGATGCGCACCTCGTGCGCGCCTGCGGCGTCGAGCTGGGCGCGGACCTCGTGCGCCAGGACGCCGAGGTCGCCCGAGTCGAGGCGCACGGCGCCCAGGCCGGACCCGGCGACCTCGAGCGCGCGCGCGACCCCGGCCTTCACGTCGTAGGTGTCGACGAGCAGCGTGGTGCCGGGGCCGAGCGCGTCGACCTGGGAGGCGAACGCGGAGCGCTCGTCGTCGTGCAGCAGGGTGAACGCGTGCGCGGCCGTGCCGATCGTCGTGAGCCCGTACCGGCGGCCCGCCTCGAGGTTGGACGTCCCCGCGAACCCCGCGACGACCGCCGCGCGCGCCGCCGCGACGCCCGCCCACTCGTGCGCACGCCGTGAGCCCATCTCCAGGCAGGGACGGTCGAGCGCCGCGCTCGTCATGCGGGAGGCGGCCGAGGCGACGGCCGAGTCGTAGTTGAGGACGGACAGCACCAGCGTCTCGAGCAGCACGGCCTCCGCGAACGTCCCCTCGACGACGAGCAGGGGCGAGTGCGGGAAGAACACCTCGCCCTCCGCGTAGCCGACGACCGTGCCGCCGAACCGGTAGCCCGCGAGGTACTCCAGGGTCGCGTCGTCGACGACGCGCTCGCTCGCGAGCCACTCGAGCTCGGCCGCGCCGAACCGGAACTGCGCGAGCTCCTCGAGCACGCGGCCCGTGCCGGCGACCACGCCGTAGCGGCGCCCGTGCGGCAGCCGGCGCGTGAACACCTCGAACACGCAGCGACGGTCGGCCGTGCCGTCGCGCAGCGCGGCCTGCAGCATCGTCAGCTCGTACCGGTCCGTGAGCAGCGCCGAGCTCGACAGCGTCGTCATGCGCACACGGTAGGCCGAAGCACGTCCGCCGCGCGCTGCCTAGAGTGGACTCGTGAGCTCCGCACCCCACCTCGACGAGGTCGTCGCGTCCGACGCCCAGGCGTCGTTGGACGCCCCGTGGGTGACGATCGTGTGGAACGACCCGGTCAACCTCATGACCTACGTGACCTACGTGTTCGAGACGTACTTCGGGCACCCGCGTCAGGTCGCCGAGCACCTCATGCGGCGCGTGCACACCGAGGGCCGGGCCGTCGTGTCGCGCGGCACGCTCGAGGCGATGGAGGTCGACGTGCAGGCGATGCACGGGTTCGGCCTGTGGGCGACCGTGCAGAGCAGCAGTCGGTGATGCGGGGGTTCGTCGCGCGCCAGCAGGAGTACGTCGCCCGGCTCGACGCCGACGAGCGCGCGGTGCTGGCGGGGATCGCCTCAGAGGTCGGCGTGCTGCTGGGTGCGACACCGTTCCGCAGGGCCGCGCGGGTGGCGCAGCAGACCGCACCCGACCCGCAGGTCGACGAGAGCGACGACGAGGACGACGAGCCCGGCGACGTGCTCGACGACGGCCCGCCGCTGTCGGCGCTGGGCTGGCCGTGGCAGCGCCCCGTCGAGCGGCCCACCGACTCGGCCGTGCGCCGGTTGCTGCCGGACGCGAGCGAGGACCCCGAGCAGGCCGCCGAGTTCCGCCGCCTGACCGACGCCGACCTGCGCGAGCGCAAGATCGCGGGCCTGCGCACGTGGTGGCAGGCGCTGCGCGCACCCGGGGGCCGGCACGGCGACGCGGTCGCGGTCACCGCCGCCGAGGCCCCGGCCGTCGCGGCCGCCATGACCGACGTCCGGCTCGTGCTCGCGGACCGCCTCGGTGTGCGCACCGACGAGGACGGCGAGCGGATCTACCAGGAGCTCACCGAGCCCGTGCCGCCCGGGTCGGGGGGCAGGGACAGCGAGGCGATCGCGGTGCGCCGCGCGTTCGTCGGGGTCTACGCGATGCTCTCCGAGCTCCAGGAGACGCTCGTGGGCGCGATGCTCGAGCAGTCCCGTGCGCGTCGGACGTCACAGGGCGGCGCGGACGGCCCGCGCGGCACCGGCGGTTAGGCTCATCCGCGTGAACGACGCGCCCATCGGGATCTTCGACTCCGGCGTCGGGGGCCTGACGGTCGCGCGAGCGATCCTCGACCAGCTCCCGAACGAGTCGACGCTCTACATCGGCGACACCCTGAACACGCCGTACGGCACCAAGCCGCTCGCCGCGGTGCGGGCGTTCGCGCTCGAGGTCATGGACGACCTCGTCGACGCGGGGGTCAAGGCCCTGGTCATCGCGTGCAACACGGCGTCGGCCGCGATGCTGCGCGACGCGCGCGAGCGCTACACGCTGCGGCGCGGCATCCCCGTGGTCGAGGTGATCCTGCCCGCGGCCCGTCGCGCGGTCGCCGCCACGCGCACCGGCAAGATCGGCGTGATCGCCACCCGCGCCACGGTCGAGTCGCTCGCGTACGACGACGCGTTCGCGGTCGCGCCGGGCGTCTCGCTGGTCACGCAGGCGTGCCCCCGGTTCGTGCAGCTGGTCGAGGCAGGCGTCACGTCAGGCCCCGAGGTGCTCGCCGTCGCGCACGAGTACCTCGACCCGGTCCGAGCCGCGGGCGTCGACACGCTCGTGCTGGGCTGCACCCACTACCCGCTGCTGACCGGCGCGATCTCCTACGTCATGGGCGACGAGGTCACGCTCGTCTCGAGCGCCGAGGAGACCGCCAAGGACGTGTACCGCACGCTCGTGGCGCACGGCCTGGAGCGCACGGCCGACGAGGGGCCGCCGCAGCACCGGTTCCTCGCGACCGGCGACCCCGACTCGTTCCGCATCCTCGCGCGCCGGTTCCTCGGCCCCGAGGTCGACTCGGTCGAGCGCCTCGGAGCACTGCGATGAGCGCGGCTGAGACGGGGGAGCTGCGGTGAGGCTCGTCGTCCTCGGGTGCGCCGGGTCGTACCCGTCGGTGGCCGCCGCCGCCTCGTCGTACCTGGTCCAGGCGGACGACGCCGACGGCCGCACCTGGAACGTGCTGCTGGACCTGGGCAACGGCGCGCTGAGCCCGCTGCAGCGCTACGGCGACCCGACGACCCTGGACGCGATCGCGGTGTCGCACCTGCACTCCGACCACGTCGCCGACCTCGTCGTGCTCAACGTCCTGCGCCGCTACCGCCCCGACGGCCCCCTCCCGGCGATCGACGTGTGGGGCCCGGACGGGACCGCGGAGCGACTCGCGGAGATGGCGGGCAAGGACCCCGCGACCGGGCTCGACGGGCAGTTCCGGTTCCGCACGTGGGACCCGGCGGCGCCCGTCGTCGTCGGGCCGCTGACGCTCACGCCCGTGCCCGTGGAGCACCCGGTGCCCGCGTTCGGCATGCTCGTGACCGGACCCGCCGAGGGCGAACCGACGCGCGCCGTGACGCTCGGGTACACGGGCGACACCGACGAGTGCGCCGGGCTGGACGTCCTCGCGGCCACCGACCTCCTGCTGTGCGAGGCGGGCTTCCGGGACGAGCTCGACGACGACCTGCGTGGCATCCACCTGACCGGCGCGCGCGCGGGCCGCGCGGCGCACCGGGCGGGCGCCGGACGCCTGGTCCTGACGCACCTGACGGCCTGGGAGGACCCGAGCGACGTGGTGGCGCACGCGGCCTCGTCGTACGCGGGCCCGATCGACGTCGCCACTCCCGGGGCGACCTTCCGCCTGTAGGTCCCGCGGACGGCTCGGGCGGTCGAGGTCGTTAGGCTCGGGGCATGTCTGCTTCTCCCGTGACCTCTGCGCGCCCGGACGGCCGTACCCCCGACGAGCTGCGCCCCGTGACGATCACGCGGCGGTTCCTGTCCGCGGGCGAGGGCTCGGTCCTCGTCGAGTTCGGCGGGACCAAGGTGCTCTGCGTCGCGTCGTTCACCGAGGGCGTGCCGCGCTGGCGCAAGGGGTCGGGTCAGGGCTGGGTGACCGCCGAGTACTCGATGCTGCCGCGCGCGACCGACAGCCGCTCGGACCGCGAGTCGGTCCGCGGCAAGATCGGCGGCCGCACGCACGAGATCTCGCGGCTGATCGGCCGCTCGCTGCGCGCGGTCATCGACGTCGGCGCGCTCGGCGAGAACACGATCGTGCTCGACTGCGACGTGCTGCAGGCCGACGGCGGCACGCGCACCGCGTCGATCACGGGTGCGTACGTGGCGCTCGCCGACGCGGTCGCGTGGGCCAAGGAGCGCGGGATCATCGCGCGGGGCCGCACGGTGCTGCGCGACTCCGTCTCGGCGGTGAGCGTGGGCATCGTCGACGGCGTGCCGGTGCTCGACCTGCCGTACGTCGAGGACGTGCGCGCGGACACCGACATGAACGTCGTGGTCACCGGGTCGGGTGCGTTCGTCGAGGTCCAGGGCACGGCTGAGCACGCGCCGTTCGTGCGTTCCGAGCTCGACGCGCTGCTCGACCTGGCGCTCGCCGGGACGTCGCGGCTCGCCGCGCTGCAGGCCGCCGCGCTCGCGCAGCCGGCGTCCGACGGGTCCGCGACCCGTGCGGCCGAGCCGGAGGCCGCGCAGGGGTCGGGCTCAGCCGGCGCGACGACCGCGGCGCAGGCGTGAGCGTGCCCGCGGGCGCCCGGCTGGTGCTGGCGACCCACAACGCCCACAAGCTGGGTGAGCTGCGCGCGATCCTCGCGCCCGTGCTGCCGGGTCTGCCGCCCGAGGCGGTCGTCGGCGCACGGGACGTGGGCGCGCCCGAGCCGGTCGAGGACGGCGTGACGTTCGCGCAGAACGCGCTGCTCAAGGCGCGCGCGCTCGCGGCGTTCACGGGTCTGCCCGCCGTGGCCGACGACTCCGGCCTGGCGGTCGACGTGCTCGGTGGCGCGCCGGGGATCTTCTCGGCGCGCTGGGCCGGTCGGCACGGCGACGACGCGGCGAACCTCGCGCTCCTGCTCGCGCAGCTGTCCGACATCGCCGACCCGCACCGCGGCGCGCGGTTCGTGTGCGCGGCCGCGCTCGTCACGCCCGACGGGTTCGAGCACGTCGAGACCGGCGCGCTCGTCGGCACCCTCGCGCACGCGCCGCGCGGCACGGGCGGGTTCGGGTACGACCCGGCGCTCGTGCCGCTCGGCGAGACCCGCACGTGCGCCGAGCTCAGCCCGACGGAGAAGAACGCGATCAGCCACCGCGGGCAGGCGTTCCGCGCGCTCGCGCCCGTCGTCGCCCGCGTGCTCACGGGCGGCCCGACGCACGACCCGGTGGCTGATGCCGCCCGGTGACCCCGCTCGTGGCGGCGTGCAGCTCGTCGCGGACGCCGTCTCGTTCGGGTACCCCGGACGCCCGGTGCTGGACCGGCTCGACCTGACGGTGTCCGCGGGCGAGCGCGTGGGCCTCGTGGGCGAGAACGGCGCGGGCAAGACGACGCTGCTCCGCGTGCTGGCCGGCGACCTCGTGCCGTCGTCGGGCACGGTGCGCCGGACCGGCACGCTCGCCGTGGTCGACCAGGAGCTCGTCGTGACGCCCGACGACACGGTGGGCACGCTCGTCGCGGCGACGGGCGCCACCGTGCGCGCGGTCGCGGCCGAGCTCGAGGCCACCATCGCCGCGTTCGACCACGAGGACGGTGACCTCGCCGCGCTCACGGCCGCGATGACCCGGTACGAGCAGCTGGCCGCGTGGGACACCGACCGGCGCGTCGACGAGGCGCTCACCCGGTTCGGTGCGCCGCGCGACCCGGACCGGCGCCTGGACACGCTGAGCGTCGGCGAGCGTTACCGCGTGCGACTCGCGTGCCGGATCGGCGAGCGCGCCGACGTGCTGCTGCTCGACGAGCCGACGAACCACCTCGACGCCGCCGGGATCGACTACCTGACCGGGCTGCTGCGCGAGTGGGCCGGCGCGGTCGTGATCGTCACGCACGACCGCCAGCTCCTCGACGACGTGATGACCGCGATCCTCGACCTGGACCCCGCGATGGACGGCCGTCCCGCGCTCTACGGCGCGACGCGGTACGCGGACTACCGGTTCGCCAAGGACCAGATGCTGCGGCGGTGGCGCGCGCGGTACCGGCAGGAGCGCAAGCGCGCGGTGCAGCTCGCGCAGCGGCTCGACGCGTCCTACGAGGGCCTGTCCGACGAGTGGCGCCCGCCCAAGGGGTCGAACAAGCACCGGCGTGCCACGGGCGCACGCATCCACGTCAAGGCGGCCGACCGGCTGGTCCAGAAGCTCGAGGCGCAGGCGGTGGCCGTGCCCGTCCCGCCTCCGTCGTTGGTCTTCCCGGACCTGCCGAGCCTGCCGCGCCGGGCCTCGACCGGTGCGGACCCGGACCGGCCGCTCGACCCCGACGCCGACCGTCAGGCCTCGCACGGCGGCCCCCTGCTCGAGCTCCGCGCGCCGCGCGTCGTCGGGCCGCACGGGCCCCGGCTCGACCTGCCCGGGCGGCGGCTCGAGGTCGCCCCGGCCTCGCGCCTGCTCGTCGTCGGGCCGAACGGGTCCGGCAAGTCCACGCTGCTCGCCGCACTCGCCGGACGCACCGAGCTCGACCGCGGCACGCGGGCGCTCGCACCGGGCGTGCGGCTCGGGGTGCTCGCGCAGGAGGGACCCACCGAGCACGCCGACGTCGAGGGCGCGCCCACGGGCGGCCCGACCGCGTTCGACGCCTACGCGCGGCACGCGCTCGACCTGCTGGACGGCGGGCTGCTCGACCCGGACCAGCTCGTCCCCGTCGCGGCGCTCGGCCTGCTGACCGAGGAGGACCTCGAGCGGCCGGTGCGCGAGCTCTCGGTCGGTCAGCGCAGGCGGTTCGACCTCGCGTGCGCGCTGCTCGCTGCGCCGCACGTGCTGATCCTCGACGAGCCGACCAACCACCTGTCGGTCGGGCTGGTCGACGAGCTCACGAGGGCGCTGCGCGCGACGTCCGCCGCGGTCGTCGTCGCGACGCACGACCGGCGCATGCGCGCCGACCTCGCGGACTGGCCGGTGCTCGACCTGTCCTGAGCCCGGCGGTGTCAGCCCAGGCGACCCACGTGCGCCATCGCCTGACGCAGCAGCACGCCCTGCCCGCCGGTCATCTCGACCTGGACCTGCTCGGCGCACGCCTCCTCGGGCGTGAGCCAGGCGAGGTCGATCGCGTCCTGCTGCGGGCGGCAGTCACCCAGCACGGGCACGACGTACGCGAGCGACACCGCGTGCTGGCGCGGGTCGTGGTACGAGGTGATGCCGGGCGTCGGGAAGTACTCCGCGACCGTGAACGGCTGCGGCGCGGCGGGGATCTGGGGGAGCGCGACCGGCCCGAGGTCCTTCTCGATGTGCCGCACGAGCGCGTCGCGCACCCGCTCGTGGTACATCACGCGCCCCGAGACCAGGGCGCGCGACATCACGCCCTCACGCGTCACGCGCAGCAGCAGCCCGACCGCGACCACGTCGCCCGAGTCGTCGACGCGCACGGGGATCGCGTCGACGTACACCAGCGGCATCAGGCCGCGGATACGGGCGATCTCCTCGGAGGGCAGCCACCCCGCGGGGCGCTCGGGGGTCGGGGGGTAGTCGGCCGTCTCGGTCACCGTGCCGTTCTACCTCGCCGCGCCGCCGCGCCGCCACAGGCGCGCAGGCGGTGTCCGAACCTCATGGGCCCGCCACGGGCGCGTCCGCCCCGGTGGCGGGAATAGTCCGGCCCGGTGGACGCTTGCACGAGGCGCACCCGAGATTCCAAGGAGGGCCGGATGGCCACCACCACACTGACCGCCGAGACGATCGGTCAGACCATCAGCGAGAACGAGATCGTGCTCGTCGACTTCTGGGCCGAGTGGTGCGGGCCGTGCAAGCGGTTCGGACCCGTCTTCGAGGCCTCGTCGGACACCCACCCCGACGTGGTCCACGCCAAGGTCGACACGGAGGCTGAGCAGCAGCTCGCCGCCGAGCTCCAGATCTTCTCGATCCCGACGCTCATGGCGTTCCGGGACGGGATCCTCGTGTTCAACCAGGCCGGCGCGCTGCCGGGCCCGGCGCTCGAGCAGGTCGTCCAGGCCGTCAAGGACCTGGACATGGACGAGGTCCGCGCGAAGATCGCCGCGACGTCCGACGGCCAGGCCTGATCGCCCCGGCGCCACAGCACGAGACGAGCCCACTCCCCGTTGGGGGTGGGCTCGTCTCGTTCCTGACGGGCCCCGACGAGCGCGCCGGGTGACGGTGGTGGTCAGCAGCCCACGCGGGTGCTCGCGACGACGACGTCGTCGAACCAGAGCGTGTCGGCGCCCTCGCCGTAGGACTCCCACCCGAGCCGCAGGTCGGTGAGCCGCGGGGACCAGGGCTTGCTCAGCCACTGGCCGTCGAGGTCGTGCGTCGGCGTGCCGTCGACGATCAGGCCCGGCACGGCCCAGCCGTCGAGCCACGTGGTCAGGCGCCCCGTGGCACCCTCGACCAGCGCCTCGGCGCAGTGCCACGACCCGCCCGCCGGCAGCTGTGCGGTGCGGGACAGGCCCGCGGGGCTCTGCTCGGGCAGCGTCGCGTCGTCCGACGAGCGGTTCCACTGCATCAGGGAGTTCTGCCCACCCATCCGCAGGTCGCGGTTGCCGTCGTTCGCGTCCCGCATGGCCAGGTACGTCGTGTGCTGCACGGGCAGGGCCGTGGTGTGGCGGACCCAGAACCGCACGTACACGGTGCTGCCCAGCGCCGAGGCGGGCTGTGCCTGGACGAACACGTGGTTGCAGTACCCGGCCCCGCCGTCGACGCGCAGCGACTTGCCGCCGCTGTGCGCGACCGTCGAGTCGACCGACGCCCGTCCGCTGCCGGAGCAGTCGGGGTACGTGACGGCCCAGGTGCCCGACGGCGTGCTGCTCGCCTGCGTCTCCAGCCCGTCGCAGAACAGCGCGGTCCCGCACTCGGTGGGCGTGCCCGTCGGGTCGGGGGTCGGCGTCGGTCCCTGGGTCGGCGTGGGCGTGGGTGTGGGCGTCGGGGTGGCCGACGGGCTCGGGCTCGTCGTCGTGCCGCCGTTGCACGCGACGCCGTCGAGCGCGAAGTCCGTCGGCGCGGTGTTCGTCCCGCTCCACGTCCCCTGGAACCCGAACGACGCCGTCTCGCCGGCCCGGAGCTCGCCGTTCCACGGCGCGTGGGTGACGGTGACCGCGGAACCCGACTGCGTGAGCGTCGAGCTCCACGACTGCGTGACCCGCTGGCCGGACGGCCAGGTCCACGTCAGGCGCCACCCGTGCGTCGCCTCGCTCGGAGTCACCCGCACGTCGGCGGTGAACCCGCCGGGCCACGAGTTCACGCTCCACGCCACCTGACAGCTCCCCGCGGCCTGCGCCGCGCTGCCGACGGCGACGCCCGCGAGGGTCGTCCCGATGAGCGCCGCGGCGGCGGTGACCGCCGCCAGAGCCGTGCGCCAGAGCCTCGTCGTGCGGTGCATGGTGGTCCGTCCCCTCGCCGGGGCCCGTCGTCGCACGAGCCGCAGCGACGCGGGCCGTGTGCCCCCG
>NZ_LFKW01000063.1:23037-32163 GCF_001040865.1 Cellulomonas sp. A375-1
GCTCCCGATGCACGGCCCGGCGGAAGCGCTCAATCGCTTCACCCGTACGAGTGACACCACGAGGCGGGGGTGCGTCACGCGGACGCGGAGGGCGTGGGGCGGACGGGCACGACGACGCGCCGCGCGCGCCGTGCACTCTGGGTGCGGGAGGCGGGACTTGAACCCGCACGCCCGTGAGGGCACCAGGACCTAAACCTGGCGTGGCTGCCGTTTCACCACTCCCGCCGGCCCGCCGATCCTCCCACAGCGGGCGTGCGCGTCAGTCGAGACCGAGATCGCGCCGCAGCTTGGCGACGTGGCCCGTGGCACGCACGTTGTACTGCGCGAGCTCGACCGTGCCGTCGGCGTCGAGCACCACGGTCGAGCGGATCACGCCCGTGACGGTCTTGCCGTAGAGCTGCTTCTCGCCGTACGCGCCCCACGCCTCGAGCACCTGGCGCGACTCGTCGGACACGAGCGGGAACGTCAGCCCCTCCTCGGCGGCGAACGTCTCGAGCTTGGCGACGGGGTCGGGCGAGACGCCGACGACCGCGAAGCCGGCACCCTGCAGCGCGGACAGGGAGTCCCGGAAGTCGCACGCCTGCTTGGTGCACCCCGGGGTGCCCGCCGCGGGGTAGAAGTACACGATGACGCGCCGGCCGCGCAGGTCCGACAGCGTGAGGCTGCCACCGTCGGCCGTCGGGAGCGTGAAGTCGGGTGCGGTGTCGCCGACGGCGAGGCGGGGCATCGGGGCTCCTTCGAGGTGCGTGCAGGGCAGGTGCCAGCCTAGGCGGCGGCCGCGGGTCCGACGACGTGCGCGAGATACCGTGCGGGTGTGACCGCAGCGCACTCCGACCGCCCTGACAGCACCACCAGCACCCCCAGCCCCGCAGGCACCCCTGGCCCTGCCGGGACCGCACCCGCGGCGTCCGCCGCCCCGACGGTCCGGCGCTCCGAGGCGGGTGCGCTGCCGATCCGCATGCTCAACGACCGCGTCCTGGTCGAGCTGGACTCCGCGGGTGCCGAGCGACGCTCCGCGGCCGGCATCGTCATCCCCGCGACCGCCACGGTCGGCAAGCGGCTCGCGTGGGCGCACGTGCGCGCCGTCGGGCAGCACGTCCGGCAGGTCGAGGTGGGGGACCGCGTGCTGTTCGACCCGGACGAGCGCGCCGAGGTCGAGCTCGAGGGGCAGACGTACCTCCTGCTGCGGGAGAAGGACGTCCACGCGGTCGCGGCGCCGCGGGCGACGGGCGAGGGCACGGGCCTGTACCTGTGACGGTCGCCGTCCGACGACGGGGGCGTCGTGGCGGCCTGCCCGTGACCCTCGTCACGGGCAGGCGTACCGGTTCGCTCCCGGGGCCAGGTGCCTGCTAACGTTTCCTCCCGCGCGGCACTAGCTCAACTGGCAGAGCAGCTGACTCTTAATCAGCGGGTTCAGGGTTCGAGTCCCTGGTGCCGTACCACCTCGAAAGGCCCCTGACGCTCTCGCGCGTCGGGGGCCTTTCGGTTCGTCGGCGCAGGTGATGGGGCTCGGGCGGGTGGCTCGGCTGCTGCCCTGGGTACGCTTCGAGCGTGACCACGCCCTCGAGCACCACCACGCCCTCGAGCACGCAGCCCGCACGACTGGCTCTGGCGACCTGCGCCGAGCTGCCCGAGCTGGACCCCGACGACGTCCCGCTGCGCGAGGCGCTCGAGGCGCGGGGCATCGCCACCGACGTCGTCGTGTGGGACGACCCGACCGTCGACTGGGGCACGTACCACCACGTCCTGATCCGCTCCACGTGGGACTACTCGCAGCGCCCCGTGCAGTTCGTCGACTGGACCCGCCGCGTGGAGGCCTCCAGCACGCTGCTCAACCCCGCGGCCGTGGTGCAGTGGAACATCGACAAGACGTACCTGCGCGACCTCGAGGCGCGCGACGTCCCGACCGTCCCCACCATCTGGCTCGACCCCGCGCGCAACTTCGACTCGCGCGCGATCCACACGCGGTTCCCGGCCTTCGGCGACTTCGTCGTCAAACCCACCGTGAGCGCGGGCTCGCGCGACACCGGTCGGTACCGCGCGGACGAGACGCCGCAGCGCTCGCAGGCGATCATGCACGCCAAGAACCTGCTCGGGGTGGGGCGGTGGGTGATGATCCAGCGCTACCTCACGCAGGTGGACTCGGTCGGCGAGACCGCGCTGGTCTTCGTCGAGGGCGAGTTCTCGCACGCGGTGCGCAAGGGCGCGCTGCTGTCCGGGCCGTACAAGGAGGGCTCCGACGAGGGGCACCTGTACCGCGAGGAGACGATGTCGCCCGTCGAGCCGAGCGAGCGCGAGCTCGAGCTGGCGCGCACGGTCGTCGCCGCGCTGCCCGACGTCCTGGGGCTCGACGGCCCGCTGCTGTACGCGCGCGTCGACCTGATCCCCGACGACGAGGGCAACCCCGTGCTGCTCGAGCTCGAGCTCACGGAGCCGAGCCTGTTCTTCGCGCACGCGGCGGGGTCGCTCGAGCACTTCGTCGACGCGGTGGTCGCACGCGTCACAGCCTGACCGGCGACACCGTGTGCGAACCGGTGCCGCAGAGCCGTTACACTCATCCACGGCTCGGTCTCACCGGGACGTGGTGGCTATAGCTCAGTAGGTAGAGCACCTGGTTGTGGTCCAGGGGGTCGCGGGTTCAAGTCCCGTTAGCCACCCCACGCATGACGAAGGGCGCCGACGATGTCGGCGCCCTTCGTCATGCCCGGCTGGTCGTCATGCCCGGCTGGTCGTCATGTCCGGCTGGTCGTCATGTCCGGCCGGTCGTCACGTCCGCCCGGGACCCCGGCCCGCGCGGCTCAGGCCTTGGTGACCGAGGTCGCGACGATCTGCGCGGCGATGCGGCGCGCGGCGTTCGAGTCGGGGCCCGGGGCGGCCGGGAACAGCGCGGCGCGGTAGTAGCGCAGCTCGTCGATGCTCTCGAGGATGTCGGCCAGCGCGCGGTGCCCGCCGTTCTTGGGCGGCGAGGCGAAGTAGACGCGCGGATACCAGCGGCGCGCGAGCTCCTTGATCGACGACACGTCGATGATCCGGTAGTGCAGGTGGCCGACGAGGTCCGGCATGTCGCGCTCGAGGAACGCCTTGTCGGTGCCGACCGAGTTGCCCGCGAGCGGCGCCTTGCCCGGGTCCGGCACCCACGTGCGCACGTAGTCGAGCACCTGGCGCTGTGCGTCCTCGAGCGTCGTGCCGGTCGGCAGCGCGTCGAGCAGGCCCGAGGTCGTGTGCATGGTGCGGACGAACTCGCCCATCTGCTCGAGCGCCTCCGGCGGCGGGGCGATGAGCAGGTCCACACCTTCGCCGAGCACGTTGAGCTCGGAGTCGGTGACGACGACCGCGACCTCGACGAGGGCGTCGGCCGCGAGGTCGAGCCCTGTCATCTCGCAGTCGATCCACACGATGCGGTCGGCGCTCTCGTGGCCGTTGGGCTGGCTCGTCGTACTCGTCACTCGGGTCAGCCTAGGGCGGCGGGCGGTCTGCTGCCGCCAACGGCTCTCCGGGAGGTGCGTCAGCGGCGCTCGTCGGGCCGCTCGTCGTGCTCGTCGTCGGGGGCGTCCGACGACGGGACCGTCGAGGCGACCCAGGCGGCGAGCGGGACGAAGAGCAGGACGGCCACCCCGACGACGACCGACGTGCTCGCGGACGTGCCGGCCCAGCGCAGGACGACGGCGATGACGCCGCCCGCACCGATCCCGACGAGCAGACGCTCGAGCCACACGGTGACCCGGGTGCGCGGATCGACCGGTGGCGTGCTCCCGGCGTGGCGACCCATCAGCGGTCCCGACCTCGCGCGCCGTCGGTGCGGGCCTGACCTGCGTGCATGGCGACATCGTGGCACGCGCGGCAGTCGAGGGCCGTCCACCACGCGGCGCGTGCTCACACGGGCGCGCGGCACCCCTCCGGACGCGAGAACGGGCGTGGCCCGGCAGGGGGCCACGCCCGTTCGTGGGGCTGGTCGTGCGTCGCCATCGTCAGAAGGCGGCGCGGACGTGCGCGGGTGGCCGCGCGGCGACGAGGGACCGGCGCGCGCGACGGCGTTCCGGTGGATGGCTCGAGGCGTGCGCCAGATCGTGCGCGCGCTCGTCGCGACGACGCGCGAGCTCGGAGCGGGCCTGCAGCTCGCGCTGCTGGGTCTGGAAGAGGTCGAAGGACAAGAAGGCATGCATGACGAAGCTCCTGACGAGGGGTGGATGAGTTGCGGTCGAGCCGCAGACGAGCCGCCGGCCGATGACCCTCGGCGCGACGACTGAGCAGGACCACTCGACCACGCGCCTGATACCTCGGTCACGTTCTTTTCGGCGGCCGGCTCGACCGCCCGCCCGCCCGCCCTGCTCGACCGGCCGGACGCAGGGGACCTGCTCGGCTCAGTCCGTGCCCGCGGCCTCGTCCTCGAGCCGACGACGGTCGAGCACCGCGGTCCAGCGACGCCCGGAGTCGATGATGCGCTCCTTCTTCCAGCGGCTCATGACCCGCGACACCGACTCGGGCGTCGAGCGGGCGAGGCCCGCGAGGTCGGCGCGCGACAGGGGGACCTCGAGCAGCACGCCCGCCGCGCCGCGGTCCCGGCCCAGCTTGTCCGCGAGGCGCAGCAGCGTCGTCGCGACGCGCTGCGCGACGGTGTCGGTGGTCTGCCCGCCGATGTCGCTGTGGGCGCGCGCCAGCCGCGCGGCCACGTCGTCGAGCACGCGCAGCGCGACCACGGCGTGCTCGCTCAGCACCTCGCGGAAGTCGGCCTGGTCGATGCGCAGCGTGCACGACCCGACGAGCGCGGACGCCGTCTGCAGGTGGTACGGCTCGCCCAGCGTGCCCATCGCGCCGAACAGCTCGCCCGGGACCAGGATCTCCGTGACGGTGGCCGTGCCGCCGAGTGTGACCTGCGACAGCTTCACCGTGCCCTCGGCCACCAGGTAGAGCGCGTCACCGGGGTCACCCGCCGCGTAGATGACGTCGTCCGCGGCCCACGAGCGCGTCTGCATGCGCCGGTCGATGCCGTCGAGATCGGGCTCGCTCAGCCCGCGGAAGTACGGCGCGCGGGCGAGGACGGCCATCCGGACCGGGCGCGGGCACCGGTGCGGCAGCGTGACCTCCCGCAGCGGGATGGTGCGCCGCGCGCCGCGCGGAACGCTGTGGCGCGCACGGGCGTCCTGGGCTGTCATCGCGTCGCTCCACGGCAGAGGCCTCCGGGGCCGCGAGGTCCGCCCCGGCGTCCCGCCACGCTACCGCGCACGGGCCGGGACCCGGGCTCGCCCTGGCCCTGGCCGGTGTGCGGCTGATGGGCGACGCGCGGTTGATGGACGATGCGCGGTCGACGGACGGTGCGCGGTCGACGGACGGTGCGCGGTTGATTGACGGCGGTCATGGTGGCCGCACCTGCGTCTTCCTAGCGTGACGTGTGCCGGGACATCCCCGGCGACCCGTCCACCAAGGAGCCAGACCATGTCCGCCACCAGCAGCCAGACCGCCGCCAGCACTCAGACCGCCGACAGCACCGTCATCCGCACGGTGCTCCGCGCCGAGGGGTTCAGCTGCCCGTCGTGCGTCGCCACCATCCGGAAGCAGGTCGGCCGCCTCGCGGGGGTCCGTTCCGTCGAGGTGCGGTTCGCGTCCGGCCGCGTCGAGGTCGAGCACGACCCGGCCGTCACCACAGTCGACGAGCTCGTCGCCGCGATCGCCCAGGCGGGTTACCGGGCGGCTCCCGCGGCGTTCTGACACGCGCGGCCGCCGCCCCAGCCCCTGCCCGCTGCCACTCCTGCACACCCCAGCGGATCTGACTCGAAAGGCCTCGTCGTGACCTCCCTGCTCCTGCGCCCGCGCGACCCCCGCGTGCGGCTGGCCGCCTCCGGCCTGCTCGTGGCCGCTGCCTCGGTGCTGTCGCTGGTGGCGGGCGTGAACCCGTTCGCCGGCGGCCACGCCGAGGCCGTGCCGCTGTCCGGCACGCCCGGCCTGCTCGTCGCCTCCGACGTGCTCATGGTCGTCGCGGCCGTCGTCGCGGGTGGGCCGATCCTCGCCAGCGCGGTGCGCGCGCTGGCGGTGAAGGTCGTGAGCATCGACCTGCTCGTCTCGACGGCCACGGTCGGAGCGATCGTCATCGGCGAGTACTGGGAGGCCGCCGCGGTGACCTTCCTGTTCGCGCTCGGGCACTGGCTCGAGGCGGCGACCGTGAGCAGGACCCGCTCGGCGCTCGCCGAGCTCGTCGCGGTCGCACCGCAGACCGCGGTCGTCGTGCGCGAGGGCACGCAGGTCGAGGTCGCCGCGACCGCGGTGGCGCACGACGAGATCGTCCTGGTCAAGAACGGCGCCAAGGTGCCGGTCGACGGGGTCGTCGTGGCCGGTGTCGGCGCGCTCGACGAGGCGTCGATCACGGGCGAGTCGATCCCGGTCGAGAAGGCGGCGGGCGACCGCGTCTACGCCGGGACCGTGTCGGCCGGGGGGTTCCTGCAGGTGCGGGCCACCGGGATCGGCGCGGACACGACCCTCGCCCGGATCATCCACCGCGTCGAGGAGGCGCAGGACGCCAAGGCGCGCACCCAGACGCTCACGGAGTCGTTCGCGGCCTGGTACACCCCCGCGGTCATCCTGCTCGCGGTCGTCGCGGGGCTCGTCACGGGCGACGTGGTCCTGGCGCTGACCCTGCTCGTCATCGGCTGCCCCGGGGCGCTGGTCGTCTCGATCCCCGTGGCGGTCGTCGCCGGGATCGGGCGCGGCGCCCGCGACGGCATCCTCATCAAGGGCGGCGAGCACCTGGAGCGGTCGGCGCGGATCAGCGCCGTCGCGCTCGACAAGACCGGCACCCTGACCGAGGGCGCACCGCACGTGACCGACGTCGTGGTGCTCGCCGCGGACCTGACGCGCCGCGACGTGCTCGCATGGGCCGCGCGCGCCGAGGCCGGCTCCGGGCACCCGCTGGCGCGGCCGATCCTCGACGCCGCCGCGGCCGAAGGGGTGCCGGTCGACGCGCTCGCGGAGCACACCGAGCCCGTCGTCGGCAGGGGCGTCGTCGCGACCGTCGACGGCCGCCGGGTCGCGGTCGGCAACCTGCGGCTGCTCGACGGCGTGGAGCGCGACGACCGCGCTGCGGCCGAGGTCGAGCGGCTCTCGTCCGCCGGTCGCACGCCCGTGGTGGTCGCGCTGGACTCGCGGGTCGTCGGCGTCGTCGGTGTCGCGGACACGGTCCGGGCCGACGCGCGCGCGATGGTCCGGCGCCTGCGCGCGGCGGGGGTGACCAGGGTCGTCATGCTCACCGGGGACACGCGCGGCGTGGCCCGCGCGGTCGCCGCGCAGGTCGGGATCGACGACGTGCGGGCCGAGCTGCTGCCCGAGGACAAGCTCGAGGTCGTCGCGCGGCTCCAGGCCGACGGGCACACGGTGGCGATGGTGGGCGACGGCGTCAACGACGCGCCCGCGCTGGCCACGGCCGACATCGGTGTGGCGATGGGGGCGGCGGGCACGGCCGTCGCCGTCGAGACCGCCGACATCGCTCTCATGAAGGACGACCTCCTGAGCCTGCCGCGGGCCGTCGACCTCGCGCGGCGCACCGTCGCGGTGATGCGCCAGAACATCGCGATCGCGCTGGTCACGGTCGTGCTGCTCGTCGTCGGCGTCGTGGCCGGAGGGGTCACGATGGCGGTCGGCATGCTGGTGCACGAGGCGTCCGTGCTCGTCGTGATCGCCAACGCGGTCCGGCTGCTGCGGCGCCGCGCGGACGACGACCGCCCTGCCGCGCCGCACGTCGCCGCCGGACGTCGGTGGGAGGTGAGCGAGGCGGTTCAGTAGCCTGTGCGCGGGGTGCACCCGCCGCGACCTCGCCGCCGAGGCCGGACGGGTGCGCCGTGTGTCCCGCCCCCGTAGCTCAGTGGATAGAGCAGCCGCCTTCTAAGCGGTCGGTCGCAGGTTCGAGTCCTGCCGGGGGCACACCGCACCCGCACCCCGCCGCGCGCGCGGCGAAGGCGCCCAGGATTCGGGACGAATCGGGACGGCGTCGCCCGCGTGGCGCGTTTGTGCAGGTCATCCCTCGCCGCGACAATGGACGCCGTGAGCGTCCGGCCCGACACGACGGCAGCACAGCCCGCGGGAGACGCCCCGGCGGGCGCAGCCGCGAGCCTGCTGACCGACGGTCCGGCAGGCGGTGGGGCACGTCATGCCCTCCCGGAGGTCGAGGACGCCGACCGGCGCGCCGGTCGCCACACCGCCGACGACCCGCGCTCGATCCTCGCCCGGCCGCTCGCCGCGGGCTCGTTGCTCGACGCCGTGCGGGACCTGCGACGCGACGTCGAGGAGACCAGCTTCCCGCTCGACCTGCCGGGGACGGACGCCGCGCGCGCCTCCCGGGCACGCCTCGTCGACCAGCTCGGCGAGCACCTCGTGCCGCGCCTGACGGAGCTGTCGGCGCCGGCCGTCGTCGTCGTCGCCGGTTCGACGGGTGCGGGCAAGTCGACGCTGGTCAACTCGATCGTCGGGCGCGAGGTCACGACCGCGGGCGTGCTGCGGCCGACGACGCGCGAACCCGTCCTCGTGCACCACCCGGGCGACGCCGACCTGCTCGAGGCGCACCCGCTGGTCGGCACCGCGCAGGCGGTCGCCGACGAGGCCGTGCCGCGCGGGATCGCGCTGCTCGACGCACCCGACCTGGACTCGGTGCTCGACGCCAACCGCGACTCCGCGCACCGGCTGCTCGAGGCTGCCGACCTGTGGCTGTTCGTCACGACCGCCGCGCGCTACGGCGACGCGCTGCCGTGGCGCGTGCTGCAGGACGCGGTGGCCCGCGGGGCGTCGATCGCGATGGTGCTCAACCGCGTGCCCCCGGCGTCGTTGCCGGCGGTGCGCGGCGACCTGCTCGCACGGCTGCGCGAGCACGGGCTCGCCGGGTCTCCGCTGTTCGTGGTGCCCGACCAGGGTCCGCACGAGGGGCCGCTCGAGCCGCGCGTCGTGGCGCCCGTGCAGCGCTGGCTGCTCATGCTCGCGGGCCCGGACCGGGCGCGCGCGGTGATCGGGCGCACGCTGCGCGGGTCGCTGACCGCGCTGCGCGCCTGGGTCGACGAGCTGGCCGAGGCCGTGCAGGACCAGGCCGACGCCGCGGCGCACGTGGGCACGCTGCTCGACGAGGCCGTCGTCGAGCCGCTCGGACGCGCG
>NZ_LFKW01000064.1:0-10451 GCF_001040865.1 Cellulomonas sp. A375-1
GCCGCCGGACGAGCTTCGCGACGAGGTCGCCCGCCACGTCCTGCACGTCGAACGGGTCGTCGGCGTGCTCGCGGGCGACGCGCGCGTGGAAGACGACCTGCAGCAGCAGGTCGCCCAGCTCCTCGCGCAGGCCGGCGCGGTCGTCGTGCTCGATCGCCTCGACGAGCTCGTACGCCTCCTCGAGCGCGTACGGCGCGAGGGACGCGTGGGTCTGCTCGGCGTCCCACGGGCAGCCGCCGGGCGAGCGCAGGCGGTCCATGATCGCGACGAGCTCGGCCAGGTGGTCGCGCTCGTCGCGCGGCGGCGTCCCGGTCAGGACTCGCCCGCCCCGACCACCCACGGCCGCACGGCCGGCGCGTCGATGTTCGCGTCCTCGAGGAGCGTGCCGAAGCGCGGGTTGACCTCGATGTCGAGCTCGGCGATGCGGTCGCTGAACTGCTGCGCGAGCTCGGGGGCGTTCGGCGCGTCCTGCAGCGCGCCGCTGGCCTGCACGTAGCGGGCCACGGCGAGCGTCGAGGGGGCGAGGTCGTCGGGCAGCGTGACACCCGCGGCCTGCGACGCCGAGTCGAGCAGGTCCTGCGCCTGGGCCGTCGAGACGCCCACGCCGTTCTCCGCCGCGATCGCGGAGATCGTGGGCTCCTGGATGAGCACCGAGGTCACGGTCTGGGTGCTGACACCCTGGAACAGCCCGCCGAGCTGCTCGACCGCGACCCGCACGTCCGAGGCCGGGATCGCGCGCCCGTCGACGACCGCGGCCGCGCCGGGCGTCCCGGAGCACGCGCCGAGCGCGGCTGCGGCGGCCAGCGCCCCACCCGCGAGCAGCGCGGTGCGCGACCACGTGCGTGCCGGCACCCGGCCCGTCCCGCGAACCGTCGTCCGACCCGTCGTGCGCCTGCTGGTGAGCACCTGACCTCCTGCGTCCTCGCTCGTCGATCGGCGCCATCGTAGGCCCACCGGCTGCGGGTTCACGCACCGTCCGGTCGCTGCGCGTGCCGGTCGAGGAACGCGTACATCTCCGCGGCGTCCACGCCGGGGAACAGTCCCGCGGGCAGCGGGGCGAACACGTGCTGGTGGATGCGCGCGCTCGGCCACGACTGCTCCTCCCACCGCGCGGCCACCGCCGGGTCCGGCCGGCGGCAGCACGCCTCGTCGGGGCACGTGCTGCGACGACGGACCTGCGTGTCCCGTCCCCGGAACCACTTGGCGGACGCGAACGGCACGCCGACCGCGAGCGCGAACCGCCCCGTGGGCGCGACGCCCGGCTGCGTCGAGCACCAGAACGTGCCCGCGGGCGTGTCCGTGTACTGGTAGGACTCGGTCGCATGGTCGCGGCGCGACAGCGCCTCGCGCACGCCCCACCGCCGGCACACGACCTGCCCCTCGATCGCCCCCGTGACGTCGGCGGGCAGCGGCAGGCCGTCGTTCGCGTACGCGCGGTAGATCGAGCCGTCCTCGTTGATCCGCAGGAAGTGCACGCGGATGTCGAGGTGGTGGGTCGCGAGCGACGTGAAGCGCTGCGCGGCCGCCTCGTGCGTGACCCCGAACGCGTCGCGGAAGTCCTCGATCGCGAGCTCGCGCTGCCTCTTGCGCGCCGCAAGGAACTCGACCGCCGCCGACTGCGGCATGAGGGCCGCCGAGGCGAAGTACGTGGTCTCCATGCGCTGCCGCAGGAACGCCTCGTACGACGCGGGCCGGCCGTGCCCGAGCACGCGGTGCGCCATGGCCTGCAGCGCGAGCGAGCGCAGCCCGTGCCCGCCGGGGGTCGAGGCGGGCGGCAGGTAGATCCGGCCGTTCTCGAGGTCGGTCACGGTGCGGGTCGATCGCGGCAGGTCGTCGACGTGCCGGATCTCGAGCCCGAGGCGCTCGGCCATGCGCCACACCGTGCGGTGGGTGAGGGCACCTGAGGTGTAGCCGGCGTCGCGCGCCATGCGCTCGGCGAGCACCTCGAGCTCGGGGAAGTGGTTGTCGCGCGCCTGGCGCGCCAGCCGCAGCGCGGTGTTGGCGCGGCGCGCCTCCTCGGGGGTGGCGATCGCCTCCTGCTCGCGGCGCGCGAGCTCGTGGTGCAGCCCGACGAGCTGTTCGAGCACCGGCGTGGGCAGCGTGCGCCCGGGGCGGACCTGCGGCAGGCCGAGGCGCAGGAACGCGCTCGAGCGCTGCGCCTGCTCGAGCTCGATCTCGAGCCCGGCGCGCCGCGTGGGCGGTTCGGGGTCGACGAGCTCGTTGAGCGTGACGCCGAGCGCGGCGGCCAGCTCGCGCAGGAGGGTCAGCCGGGGCTCACGGCGGCCGTTCTCGACGAGCGAGAGCATGCTCGAGGTCACGCCGACCTGCGCCCCGAGCGCCTCGAGCGTGAGCCCGCGCGCGGTGCGCAGGTGCCGGATGCGCCGCCCGGTCGTGAGCGAGTCGTCGGAAGCCACGGTCCTCACCGTACGTCAAGAATGCCGAAACTTGACGGCGCTGCTGGCGCGCATGGGAGCGGTTCGTTGACAGACGATCGAGATGCGGGCTCGTCCACCGGGCTCGCACGCACACCGAGAAGCCGTCCGGGAACCTGTCCAGGAGCCGTCCATGACCGCCACGTCCGTCCGCGTCCCCCACCTGCCGACCGTCGAGCCCGGCCGGCCGCTCGACCCCTACGCGTGGGTCGAGGAGGTCGCTGCGCTCACCGAGCCGGACGCGGTGGTCTGGTGCGACGGCTCCGACGCCGAGCGCGACGCGCTGATCGCGGGCATGGTCCGCACCGGCACGCTCCTGCCCCTGGACCCCGAGCTGCGCCCGCGCTCCTACCTCGCCAGGTCCGACCCCGACGACGTCGCGCGCGTCGAGTCCCGCACGTTCATCTGCTCGGACACCGCCGACGAGGCCGGCCCGACCAACAACTGGCGCGAGCCCGCGGTCATGCGCGCCGAGCTCGCGGGTGCCTTCGCCGGCGCCATGCGGGGCCGCACCATGTACGTCGTCCCGTTCTCGATGGGACCCGTCGGCAGCCCGCTCGCGCAGCTCGGCATCGAGATCACCGACTCGCCGTACGTCGTGGTGAGCATGGGCGTGATGACCCGCGTCGGCACCGGGGCGCTCGACCTCATCGTCGCGGGCGCACCGTTCGTCCCCGCGGTGCACTCCGTGGGTGCGCCGCTGACCTCGTCGGACGAGGACGTGCCCTGGCCCTGCAACCGGACCAAGTACATCTCGCACTTCCCCACGACGCGCGAGATCTGGTCGTACGGCTCCGGCTACGGCGGCAACGCGCTGCTGGGCAAGAAGTGCTTCGCGCTGCGGATCGCGTCCGTGATCGGGCGCGACGAGGGGTGGCTCGCCGAGCACATGCTGCTCGTGCGCGTCACCTCCCCGCAGGGCCGCCGCTACCACGTGGCCGCCGCGTTCCCCTCGGCGTGCGGCAAGACGAACTTCGCGATGCTCGCCCCCACGCTGCCGGGCTGGAGCGTCGAGACCCTCGGCGACGACATCGCCTGGCTGCGGCCCGGCGACGACGGGCGGCTGTGGGCGATCAACCCCGAGGCCGGGTTCTTCGGCGTCGCGCCCGGGACCGGCGTCGAGACCAACCCGACCGCGGTGGCGATGCTCGCGAGCGACGTCATCTTCACCAACGTCGCGCTCACCGACGACGGCGACGTCTGGTGGGAGGGCCTGACCCCGACCGCGCCCGAGCACCTCACCGACTGGACCGGGCAGTCGTGGACCCCGTCGTCCGGCCGACCCGCGGCCCACCCCAACTCGCGCTTCACCGTGGCCGCCGCGCAGTGCCCGACCATCGCCGACTCGTGGGAGGACGGCGCGGGCGTGCCGGTCGACGCGATCGTCTTCGGCGGTCGCCGGGCCACCAACGTGCCGCTCGTGACGCGCGCGTTCGACTGGCAGCACGGCGTGTTCATGGGCGCGACGATCGCGTCCGAGCAGACGGCCGCCGCCGAGGGGACGGTCGGGGAGCTGCGGCGCGACCCGTTCGCGATGCTCCCGTTCTGCGGGTACGACATGGCCGACCACTGGGCGCACTGGCTGCGCGTGGGCGAGACCCTGTCGTCGGCCGGGCGGCCGCTCGTGTTCGGCGTGAACTGGTTCCGCAAGTCCGCGTCGGGCTCGTGGTTGTGGCCCGGGTTCGGGGAGAACTCGCGCGTCCTGGCGTGGATCGTCGGGCAGGTCGAGGCGGCGCGGTCCGGGTCCGACGAGGGTGCCGTGGTTGGTCCGGTCGGGCTGCGACCCGCCCCCGGCGCGCTCGACGTCTCCGGCTTGGGCCTGAGCGACGACGACCTGGCCGAGCTGTTCGCGGTCGACCGCGCCGCGTGGCAGGCCGAGGCCGACCGCACCGAGGAGTTCTTCGCCCAGTTCGGCGACCGCCTCCCGGCCCCGCTGCGCACCCAGCTCGCGGCCCTCCGCCACCGCCTCACCCGCCCCTGACGCCCCACCCACCGCCCGGCCCCGACCCGGCCTGCACCCGACCTGGCCCGAGCTGCCCCGCCAACAACCGACCGCGCCTCCCGCGACGGGTGGACTTCCGCTCGCTGAGGGAGCGCAAGTCCACCCGTTGCCCGTCCGGTCGCCGGGCCCCGCGCTACCAGGGGCGAGCGCGGGGGTCGGGGGTGGGATTGCCCCGTGGGGAGTCGGGCGGGCAGGGTGGACAGGTGGGCGATGGTGGCGTGTTCTGGGTGTGCCGGACGTGCGGGGTCGAGCACGCCGAGCGCGTCGAGGTGTGCGCGATCTGCGCCGACGAGCGGCAGTGGGTGCCCGCCTCCGGGCAGGCGTGGGCGACGCTCGACGAGCTCGCGGCCGAGGGCGTGCACGTCACGACGCACGAGCTCGAGCCGGGCCTGCTCGCGCTCGAGGCGCCGGGGGTCGGGATCGAGCAGCAGGCCAAGCTTCTGACGACCGAGCAGGGCGCGTTGCTGTGGGACCCGCTCGGCTTCGTCGACGACGCGGGTCTGGCGGCGGTCGTGGACGCCGCCGGGTCGAGCCGCACGCTCGTCGTCGCCGCGAGCCACCCGCACATGTTCGGCGTGCAGGTCGAGTGGAGCCGACGCGCGTCGGCCGCCCTGGGGCGGGACGTCCCCGTGCTGGTCAGCGCACCGGACGCCAGCTGGGTCGCGCGGTCCGACGACGCGATCCGGCCGTGGACCGGCGAGCTCGAGGTGCTGCCCGGGGTGGTGCTGAGCCAGCCCGGCGGGCACTTCCCCGGTTCCGCGGTCGCGCACTGGGCGGGCGGTGCCGACGGGCGCGGCGTGCTGCTGTCCGGTGACACGATCTTCGCCAACCCCGACCGCACGTCCGTGAGCTTCATGCGCAGCTACCCCAACCGGATCCCGCTGTCCGGCCAGGTGGCGCTGCGCGTCGCCCAGCACGTCGCTCGTCGCCCTTTCGACCGGCTCTACAACAACTTCGCGGGCGTCATCCCGTCCGACGCCCGCGCGGTCGTCGGACGGTCGGCCGAGCGCCACGCCGCCTGGACCCGCGGCGACCACGACGACCTCACCTGACGCGCGGCGCCCCCACGGCGCTGTGTGGGCGGAGAAGGTGGCGCACGGCGTGACCAGCTCCACCCACGGACGCGTCAGGCCGGGGCGTGGCGGTCCAGGAACTCGTAGACCTCCGTGGTGTCGACGCCCGGGAACACGCCCACCGGGAGCGCGGCGAGCAGGGACGCGTGCGGGCGCGCCGACGGCCACGACGCACCCTCCCACCGCTCGGCGAGCGCCGTCGGGGGCTGACGGCAGCACGACGGGTCCGGGCAGGTGGACTTCGACCGCTCCGTGGTCTCGCGCCCGCGGAACCAGCGCACGTGCGCGAACGGCACCCCCACCGACACCGAGAACGCGCCCTGCGACGAGCTCTGCACGCGTGACGTGCACCAGTACGTGCCCGACGAGGTGTCCGTGTACTGGTAGTACGGCGAGAACCGGTCGGCGAGCGTGAACACCACCCGCGCCGTCCACTGCCGGCACACGGGCTGCCCCTCGATCGCCCCGAGCGGGTCCGACGGGAACGCGACGCCGTCGTTCTCGTAGGCCTTGTGCAGCGTGCCGCCCTCGTGGACCTTCATGAAGTGCACCGGAAGGTCCAGGTGCCGCGTCGCGAGGTTGGTGAACCGGTGCGCGGCGGTCTCGTACGGGACCGCGAACGCGTCCCGCAGGTCCTCCACGGACAGCCGGCGCTCGTCCTTGGCCGCGCGCAGTGCGGCCACCGCGCTGTCCTCCGGGAGCATGAGCGCCGCGGCCAGGTAGTTCGCCTCGACGCGCTGGCGCAGGAAGTCGCGGTAGTCGCGCGGCTCGGTGTGCCCGAGCACGTGGCTCGCGAGCGCCTGCAGCAGCGGCGAGCGCGAGTCGCTGAACGACCGGTCGCCCTGCGGCAGGTAGATCCGGCCGTGCGCGAGGTCCGTGACGGTGCGCGTCGTGTGCGGCAGGTCCGGGACGTAGTGCAGCGTGAAGCCCAGGTGCGCGGCGACGTCCGACGTCGCGCGCTGCGAGAGCGGACCCCCGGTGTGCCCGATCGCGGCGAGCAGGGTGCGCGCGTGGTCCTCGAGCTCCGGGAAGTAGTTGTCGCGCTCGCGCATCTGCGCGCGCAGCTCGGCGTTCGCGCGACGCGCCTCCTCGGGCGTCGCGGCGTGCTCGGTGAGCAGTCGCTCGACCTCGTGCTGCAGCGCGACGATCGCCTCGAGCGCGTCCGACGGCAGCGACTTGCCGACCTTGACCGCGGGCAGCCCGAGCTGGCTGAACAGCGGCCCGCGCTGCGCGCGCTCGAGCTCGACCTCGAGCGCGGCGCGACGGCTGGGCGCCTCGGTGCGCAAGAGCTCGGCCAGCGGCACGTCGAGCGCCTGCGCGATCTGGCCGAGCAGGCTGAGCTTGGGCTCGCGGTGGCCGTTCTCGAGCATCGAGACCTGCGACGGCGCGCGGCCGATCGCCGCGCCGAGGGCGTCGAGCGTCAGGCCGCGCTGCGTGCGCAGGTGCCGGATGCGGCGGCCCAGCACCAGGGTGTCGAGCCCGTCCGACGAGCCCGCGGGCGGCTCGTCGGACCCCGTGCGTGCGCCCGAGCGGCCGAGCGGGCTCGTCGGCCCTGCGCTCGTCGTCCGGCCCGCGCTCGTCGTCCGGCCTGCGCTCGTCGTCGGCCTGGCGCTCGTCGTCGTCATGTGTCCAGGGTCACACTCGGCAGGGATTCTGTCACGCAGAAGTTCGCCGGATCTTCTCTCCAGCAGCGCGGTGAAGAACCGCTCTCCATGCCCAAGTGTGGGTCCCAGGCCGCAAGGGCCGAGAAGAACCACGCAAGCCACGGAGGAGCCATGACCACGCAGACGGACCCGGCGCAGACGCCGGGTCGCCCCCGCACCGGCGACCAGACCACGACGGCCGACGAGCTTGCCACCTCCTGGGAGCTCGACCCGCGCTGGGCCGGCGTCCGCCGCACCCACACCGCGGCCGACGTCGTCGCGCTGCGCGGGTCCGTCCGCGAGGAGCACACGCTCGCCCGCCGCGGCGCCGAGCGGCTGTGGGAGCTGCTGCACTCGCGCACCCACGTCCCGGCGCTCGGCGCGCTCACCGGCAACCAGGCCGTCCAGCAGGTCAAGGCCGGGCTCGAGGCGATCTACCTGTCCGGCTGGCAGGTGGCCGCCGACGCGAACCTGTCGGGCCAGACCTACCCCGACCAGTCGCTCTACCCCGCGAACTCCGTCCCGGCGGTCGTCCGCCGCATCAACAACGCGCTGCTGCGCGCCGACCAGATCGACGTCTCCGAGAACGGCCGCCGGACCCGTGAGTGGCTCGCGCCGATCGTCGCGGACGCCGAGGCCGGGTTCGGCGGGCCCCTGAACGCCTACGAGCTCATGCACTCGATGATCGCCGCGGGCGCCGCTGGAGTGCACTGGGAGGACCAGCTCGCCGCCGAGAAGAAGTGCGGCCACCTGGGCGGCAAGGTGCTCATCCCGACGAGCCAGCACGTGCGGACCTTGTCCGCCGCGCGGCTCGCCGCGGACGTCGCCGGGGTGCCGACCGTGATCGTCGCGCGCACCGACGCGCTCGGCGCCGACCTGCTCACGACCGACGCCGACGAGCGCGACCACCAGTTCCTCACGGGCGAGCGCACCGCCGAGGGGTACTACCGGGTGCAGCCGGGGCTCGACGCGGTCGTCGCGCGGCAGAGGGCGTACGCGCCGTTCGCGGACCTGCTCTGGGTCGAGACCTCCACGCCCGACCTGGGCCTGGCGATCGAGTTCGCGGAGCGGATCCACGACGAGTACCCCGGCAAGCTCCTGGCGTACAACTGCTCGCCGTCGTTCCACTGGCGCCAGCACCTGTCCGACGAGCAGATCGCCCGCTTCCAGCGCGACCTCGCCGGCCACGGCTACGCGTTCCAGTTCATCACCCTCGCGGGCTTCCACGCGCTCAACCACTCGATGTTCGCCCTGGCGCGCGGCTACGCGGAGCGCGGCATGACCGCGTACGTCGAGCTCCAGACCCGCGAGTTCGACTCCGAGCCCGACGGCTACACCGCCACGCGCCACCAGCGCGAGGTCGGCACCGGCTACTTCGACCGCGTCGCCACCGCGATCTCGCCCGACAGCGCCACCCTCGCGCTCGCGGGCTCCACCGAGACGGCCCAGTTCACGCACTGACCCCCGTCGCCGCCACCGGGTCACTCCCGGATCGGCACCTCACCGCACACCCCTGCCCGGTGAGCTCGGCAGTCCCGTCCGACCTCGTGCGTCTGGATGCACGAGGTCGGACGAGACGCACGAGCTCGACCCGCTCGACACCCGAGGGAACCGCCATGACCGTCATCACGCCCCTGGCGAGCCGCACGCTGCTCACCGACCCCTTCTCCCGGCCCCACCTGACCGTGGCCGGCCCCGACACCACCGGCTCGTCGCAGATCCTCACCCCCGAGGCGCTCGACTTCCTGACCGACCTGCACGCGCGCTTCGCGGGCCGCCGGCACGACCTGCTGCTGGCCCGTCAGCACCGCCGCGACCGCTGGTCCAACGGCGCCGACCCCGGCTTCCTGCCGCTCACCGCGGGCATCCGCGCCGACCCGTCGTGGCGCGTCGCGGGTCCCGGGCCGGGGCTGGAGGACCGACGCGTCGAGATCACCGGTCCGACCGACCGCAAGATGACCGTCAACGCGCTCAACTCCGGCGCCAAGGTCTGGCTCGCGGACCACGAGGACGCCATGAGCCCCACGTGGGACAACGTCGTCGGCGGGCAGCTCAACCTGTTCGACGCGATCCGCGGGCAGGTCGACTTCACGTCGTCCGAGGGCAAGGAGTACCGCGTCGGGCCCACGACGCCGACGATCGTGTTCCGTCCGCGCGGCTGGCACCTCACCGAGAAGCACCTCGCGTTCCACGACCGCGCCGGCCAGCGCTCGTCGTCGTCGGCCTCGCTCGTCGACGCCGGGCTGTACCTGTTCCACAACGCCCAGGCGCTGATCGACTCGGGCCGCGGTCCGTACCTCTACCTGCCCAAGCTCGAGGGGCACCTCGAGGCACGGCTGTGGGACGAGGTCTTCCGGTTCACCGAGACCTACCTGGGGCTGCCGCACGGCACCATCCGCGCGACCGTCCTCATCGAGACCATCACGGCCGCGTTCGAGATGGAGGAGATCCTCTACGAGCTGCGCGACCACTGCGCGGGCCTGAACGCCGGGCGCTGGGACTACATCTTCAGCGTCATCAAGAACTTCCGGAACCGTGGCCCGCGGTTCGTCCTGCCCGACCGGTCACGCGTCACCATGACCGTCCCGTTCATGCAGGCGTACACCGACCTGCTCGTCGCGACCTGCCACCGGCGTGGCGCGCAGGCGATCGGCGGGATGAGCGCGTTCATCCCGAACCGCCGCTCGCCGGAGGTCACCGCTCGGGCGCTCGAGCAGGTCCGCGCGGACAAGCAGCGCGAGGCCGGCCAGGGCTTCGACGGCACGTGGGTCGCGCACCCGGACCTGGTGCCCGTCGCGCGGGAGGTGTTCGACGAGGCCCTCGGCGACCGGGTCGACCAGCGGCACCGCCTGCGCGACGACGTCCACGTCACCGCTGCGGAGCTCCTCGACATCCCGTCGGCGGGCGGTGCGCAGCCCGGTGCCGTCACCGACGACGGTCTGCGCGGCAACGTCTCCGTCGCCGTGCGCTACCTGGAGTCGTGGCTGCGCGGGGTCGGCGCGGCGGCGATCGACGACCTCATGGAGGACGCCGCCACCGCGGAGATCTCGCGGTCGCAGGTGTGGCAGTGGGTCCACCAGGAGGTCGTCACCGACTCCGGCACGACGATCACCGCGTCGCACGTCCGCGCGGTCCTGGCCGACGTCCTCGCGTCGCTCCCGCGCTCGCACGACGACCGGTACGACGACGCCGCCGCGCTGTTCGAGCAGGTCGCGCTCGCCGAGGACTTCCCGACCTTCCTCACTGTCCCCGCCTACACCCAGCACCTCGTCGACCACCCCTGACACCCCACCACCCAGCG
>NZ_LFKW01000064.1:10548-16145 GCF_001040865.1 Cellulomonas sp. A375-1
GCTCCGGCCTCACCGCCCCATCACCGGAGCACCCGCTGTCTCGTCGCTCCCCCACCCCGCCACCCAGCACCTGCTCCGGCCTCACCGCCCCATCACCGGAGCACCCGCTGGCTCGTCGCTCCCCTACCCGGCGACCCAGCGCTTGCTCGGGGGTGACGGTCGTGAGCTGGAGGGTGTGCTGCGTGGTGGGTGAGCCGGGTGGGTGAGTCGTCGGCGGGGGCTGGTCGTCGGCGCCGGGCGGGTGTTGGCTGGGCGCATCAGGCAACGACGCCCGAGTGGAGGCTCCCGTGAAGTTCGAGATCGTCAAGAGCGACAACGGCAAGTGGTTCTTCCGGATCGTCGCGCAGAACGGCAACGTGCTCGCCCACAGCCAGCAGTACACCGAGAAGGCGTCGGCCAAGTCGACGATCGAGTCCATCAGGAAGAACGCCGCCGGCGCGGACATCGTCGACGCCTGACGCCCCCACCCCCCACGCGACGCCGAGCTCCGTCCCTGCGGCGTGCCCGGACCGCGCCGCGACCCAGCGCCTGCTCGCCCTCACGGGGCCGGGAGCCGGAGCAGGCGCTGGGTCGTCCGTGACGAGGCAGCGGTTGCTCGCCCTCAGCGGGTCGGGGGCCGGAGCAGGCCCTGGGTCGCGGGAGGTGGGGTCAGAGGGACTGGCCGCCCGAGGCCTCGATGCGCTGGGCGGTGACCCAGGACATCGACGGCGACGTGATCGCCGCGACGACGCGCCCGACGTCCGTCGGCTCGCCCACGCGACCCATCGCGCTCACGCCCGCGATCATCGTCCGGTAGCTCTCGTCGTCGCGGATGACGCCGCCGCCGAAGTCGGTCGCCGTCGCACCCGGCGCGATCGAGTTCACCGCGATCCCCCGCGGGCCGAGCTCCTTGGCGAGGTACCGCGTCCACACCTCCACGGCGCCCTTCATGGCCGCGTAGACGCTGTACGCCGAGCCGCCCGTGAAGCGGGTCAGGCCGGTGGACACGTTGAGCACGTGGCCGCGGTCGACGAGCAGGGGTGCGAGCGCCTGCGTGAGCAGCACGGGCCCGCGCACGTGGATCGCGTGCAGCGCGTCCATGTCGTCGGCGGTGATCGACCCGAACGGGGTGTGCCCGGCCACGCCGGCGTTGTTCACGAGCACGTCGAGGCCCGCGGCACCCCAGCCGTCGAGCACGGAGCGCAGCGCGTCGGCGAACTCCTCGAACGCGACGGCCGACGTGTCGAGCGCGAGCGCAGCGGCCCGGCCGCCCGCCGCCGTGATCAGGGCGACGACCTCGTCGGCCGAGGTCCTGTCGCGGACGTAGGTGACGACGACGTCGGCGCCGTCCTCGGCCAGCGCGAGCGCGGCCGCCCGGCCGAGCCCGCGCGAGCCGCCGGTGACGAGTGCGGTGCGAGTCATGGGTGGTCCTTCCGTGGTGGTGATCCGTGCCCTCCACGGTGGGGCCCACCCACGGGCTGATCCAGGCCGCACGTATCCGGGGATGGGCGATCCCTGGCTGCGGGTCGACGCGGGGAGCGACGATGGGCGCATGGACCGACCCCAGCTCGCCGACTTCCTGCGAGCGCGGCGCGCGGCGCTGCAGCCCGAGGACGTCGGCCTGCCCCGCGGGCCGCGCCGGCGCACGGCCGGGCTGCGGCGCGAGGAGGTCGCCGCGCTGTGCGGCATGTCGGCGGACTACTACGGCCGGCTCGAGCAGGGGCGTGGTCCGCAGCCGTCGGAGCCGATGCTCGCGGCGATCGCGCGCGGGCTGCACCTCACGGTCGCCGAGCGTGACCACCTGTTCCGCCTCGCGGGTCACCACGCGCCCGAGCGCACGAGCCGCACCGACCACGTGGCGCCCGCGATCCTGCGCATCCTCGACCGCCTGCAGGACACCCCGGCGCAGGTCATCACCGAGCTCGGCGAGACGCTCGTGCAGACCCCGGCCGCGGCGGCGCTGCTGGGCGACCAGACCCGGTTCCAGGGCTTCGAGCGGTCGACCGTGTACCGGTGGTTCACCGATCCGTCGTCGCGCGACGTCTACCCGCCCGAGGACCACGACGAGCGCGCCGTGACCTTCGTCGCGGAGCTGAGGTCCGCGTACGCGCGCGCCGGCAAGGGCTCACGAGCGGCCCGACTCGTCGACGACCTGTCGCGGCGCAGCGAGCAGTTCGCCGCGCTGTGGGCGCGTCACGACGTCGACGAGAAGCACGTGCGCACCAAGCGCCTGCAGCACCCCGAGCTCGGGGTGCTGACCCTCGACTGCGAGACGCTGCTCGACACGGACACCGGTCAGCGCCTGCTCGTCTTCACCGCGACGCCCGGCTCCCCGGACGCGGACAAGCTCGCCCTCCTGACGGTCCTGGGCCCGCGTCGCCTGACGCCTGCGCCCTGACGGGTCTGACCTCGACGCTCTGACCCTGGCACTCCGGCGCGCACGACCCCGCGCCTGCTCGCGGTCTCGCGCGCGAGAACCTGAGCAGGTGCGGGGTCGCGCCCGGACGGGCAGGGTCAGCGGGTGGTGCCGACCTGGGCGGCCGCGGAGACGTCGGCCAGCACCACCGCGTCGATGAGCTGGCGGCACCACGTGAGGATCTCGTGGCCGTGCAGCGGCTTGCCGCCGATGCGCGCGGTCGTCGGGAACGGCACGAGCACCGTGCGGACCGCGGGCTTGAGGACCGAGCCCGGGTACAGGCGCTTGAGCCGCAGCTGCGCGGACTCGGGCAGGTCGAGCGGCGCGAACCGCACGAACTTGCCCTGCGCGGTGATGTCGCTGAGCCCGGCCCGACGCGCGTGGTGCCGGAACTGCGCGACCTCGAACAGGTTGTCCACCGCCTCGGGCACCGGCCCGTACCGGTCGACCAGCTCGGCGCGGACCTCGCGCAGCGTCGTCTCGTCGGCCGCGACGGCCATCTTGCGGTACGCCTCGAGGCGCAGCCGCTCGTGCGCGATGTAGTCGTGCGGGATGTGCGCGTCGACGGGCAGCTCGATCGTGACGTCGGGCAGCTCCTCGGGCACGTCGTCGCGGAACGCCGCGACGGCCTCGCCGACCATCCGGATGTACAGGTCGAAGCCCACACCCTCGATGTGCCCGGACTGCTCGCCGCCGAGCAGGTTGCCGGCGCCGCGGATCTCGAGGTCTTTCATGGCCACGGCCATGCCGGCGCCGAGGTCGGTGTTCGCCGCGATGGTCTGCAGGCGGTCGTGGGCGGTCTCGGTGAGCGGCTTCTCCGGCGGGTACAGGAAGTAGGCGTACGCGCGCTCGCGACCGCGACCGACGCGCCCACGGAGCTGGTGCAGCTGCGACAGGCCCAGCAGGTCGGCGCGCTCGAGGATCAGCGTGTTGGCGTTCGAGATGTCGAGGCCCGTCTCGACGATGGTCGTGCAGACCAGCACGTCGAACTTCTTCTCCCAGAAGTCGACGATCACCTGCTCGAGCTGGTGCTCGCCCATCTTCCCGTGCGCCACAGCGATGCGGGCCTCGGGCACGAGCTCGTTGAGCCGCGAGGCCGTGCGCTCGATCGACTCGACGCGGTTGTGCACGTAGAACACCTGACCCTCGCGCAGCAGCTCGCGTCGGATCGCGGCGGAGATCTGCTTCTCCTCGTACCCGCCGACGAACGTCAGGACCGGGTGCCGCTCCTCGGGCGGGGTCGCGAGCGTGGACATCTCCCGGATGCCGGTCACGGCCATCTCGAGCGTGCGCGGGATCGGCGTCGCGGACATCGCGAGCACGTCGACGTTGGTGCGCAGCGCCTTGAGCGTCTCCTTGTGCTCGACGCCGAACCGCTGCTCCTCGTCGATCACGACGAGCCCGAGATCCTTGAACCGCACGTCGCCGGTGATCAGCCGGTGCGTGCCGATCACGACGTCGACCGAGCCGTCCGCGAGCCCCTCGACGATGGCCTTGCTCTCCTTGGCCGTCTGGAACCGCGACAGCGCCTTGACCGTCACCGGGAACGCGGAGTAGCGCTCGGCGAACGTGTCGAGGTGCTGCTGGACGAGCAGCGTCGTCGGGACGAGGACCGCGACCTGCTTGCCGTCCTGCACGGCCTTGAACGCCGCGCGCACCGCGATCTCCGTCTTGCCGTAGCCGACGTCCCCGCAGACCAGCCGGTCCATCGGGATCGACTTCTCCATGTCGGCCTTGACCTCGTCGATCGTCGCCGCCTGGTCGGGCGTCTCGACGTACGCGAACGCGTCCTCGAGCTCGCGCTGCCACGGCGTGTCCGGACCGAACGCGTGCCCGGGCGTCGCCATGCGCGCCGAGTACAGCCGGATGAGCTCGGACGCGATCTCCTTGACCGCCTTGCGCGCACGGCTCTTCGTCTTGGTCCAGTCCGAGCCGCCCATGCGGTTCAGGCTCGGCGCCTCGCCGCCCACGTACTTGGTGACCTGGTCGAGCTGGTCGGTCGGCACGTACAGCCGGTCGCCGGGCTGGCCGCGCTTCGACGACGCGTACTCGATCACCAGGTACTCGCGCGTCGCCGCGGCAGCGCCTGAGCCGATCGTGCGCTGCACCAGGTCGACGAACCGCCCCACGCCGTGCGCCTCGTGCACGACGAAGTCGCCCGCCCGCAACGCCAAGGGATCGACGACGTTGCGGCGCCGGCTCGGCATCCGGCGCATGTCGCGCGTGGACGAGCCGGCACGCCCCGTGAGGTCCGACTCCGAGAACACCGCGAGGCGCTGCGCCTCCGCGACGAACCCCGGTCCCACGGGCGCGGGCACGACCAGGACGACGCCGCCCTCGGGCTCGTCGTCGATCGACGCGACGAGCCGCGCGGGGCAGTCCGCGGCCTTGAGCTGCTCGACCATGCGCTGCGCGGGGCCGTGCGCCTCGGTCGCGAGCACCAGCCGCCACCCGGCCTGCTGCAGCGCGCGCACGTCGGCCACGGCCCGCGCGACCTCACCGCGGTACCGCTCGACGTCGCGCGCGGCCACGACGAGCGTCTCCACGCCGTCGGTCTCGCGCACGGGCGCGTCCGCCTCGGACTCGTCGGCACCCGCGTCGAGCGTGAAGCCCGACAGCGTCCACCACCCCAGCCCGCGCACGGCCGCGAGCGCGCGGACGTCGGCGAACGTCGCGAACGACGCAGCGGACAGGTCCAGCGGCGTCGCGGCACCCGCGGCGGCGGACGTCCAGGCCGCCTCGAGGAACTCCTGCGTGGTCGCGACCAGGTCGTGCGCGCGGCGCCGGATGCGCTCGGGGTCGACCAGCACGAGCAGCGCGTCGTCGGGGACGAGGTCCAGCACCGGGACCATGCGCTCGACGAGCGCGGGCGCGAGCGACTCCATGCCCTCCACGGCGATCCCCGCGGCGAGCTTGTCGAGCATGTCGATCGCGCCGGGCAGCTGCGTGACGAGCGCCGCGGCCCGCTCGCGCACCTCGTCGGTCAGCAGGATCTCGCGGCACGGCGGCGCCCACAGCCCGTGGTCCGCGATCTCGAGCGAGCGCTGGTCCGCGACCGAGAACCAGCGGATCTCCTCGACGTCCTCACCCCACAGCTCGATGCGCAGCGGGTGCGACTCGGTGGGCGGGAACACGTCGAGGATCCCGCCGCGCACCGCGAACTCGCCGCGCTTCTCGACCATGTCCACGCGGCTGTACGCGG
>NZ_LFKW01000065.1:0-11579 GCF_001040865.1 Cellulomonas sp. A375-1
AAGGACGACGCCGCACCGCGAGCCGGCCGCGCGGCCCCCTCCGAGCGGCGCGGACGCTCGGCGCGCACCGCCCCGCGCACCCCCACCCGTCCGGGCCACCGCCCGACGCGCGTCGAGCTGACGTTCCTGCAGGGCCTCGGCGACGTCCTGGCCGACGAGGTCCGCGAGGTGCTCGACGTCGCGCCGCGGCCGGTCGCGGGACGCGAGGACGCGCTCGTCGTCGACCTGCCCGCCGACCGCCTCGCGCAGGTGCGCCGCCTGCGCACGGCCGTCGCCGCGTTCGTCGTGCTGCACCACGACGTGCCGCGGCCGCGTTCGCTGCTGTCCGGCGAGCACCTGACGCGCATCGTCGAGGCGGTCTACGCGTCGCTGCGGGTCGCGGGGTCCTCGACGTTCCGGTTCGAGGCCGCGGGCGCGGACTCCCCGACGTTCGCGCGGCTCGGCGACGAGCTCGCGCGGGCGACCGGGCTCAAGCTCGACCCGACCGACGGCGAGCTCGTCGTGAAGGTCCGCCGCGGCGCCCGCCGCGACGGTGACGTCGACCCTGGCTGGGACGTGCTGGTCCGCGTCGGGCCGCGACCGTTGTCCGCGCGCACCTGGCGGGTCACGGACTTCCCGGGCGCGGCCAACGCGACGATCGCCGCCGCCATGGTGCGCCTGGCCGGCGTGCGCGCCGACGAGCGCGTGCTCAACCTCATGTGCGGCTCGGGCACGCTGCTGATCGAGCGCCTGCTCGCCGGGCCGGCCGCAGCGGCGGTCGGGATCGACCACGACGACGACGCGCTGGCCGCCGCACGCGACAACCTCGAGGCCGCGGGTCTGACGCGCCGGGCCGCGCTCGTGCGGGCCGATGCGCTGCACCCGTCGTCGTGGGCCACCGGCCCCGGCGCCGACGTCCGCCCCGCCGACCTGATCCTCGCCGACCCGCCCTGGGGCACGCTGCACGGCTCCCACTCCGGGGCCGCGGCGCTGCACAGCGGTCTGCTGCGCGCCGCGCACGAGGTCGCCGCCGACGGCGCGAGGCTCGTCGTGCTCACGCACGAGGTCAAGGTCATGGAAGCGGCCGTCCGCGCGGCCGACGCCCTGTGGCGGCCGCGTCCGCCCGTCCGGGTCTACGCCAAGGGCCACCACCCGCGCATCTGGGTGCTCGACAAGCTCGCCTGACCTGCGGCCCGCCTGACCCGCGGCGCCCGGTCGGTCGCGGCGAGGCTCAGTCGGTCGCGGCGAGGCCGAGGTAAGGGCCGAGCACGCGGCGCAGCGGCGCGAGCGCGGCCCGGTGCTCGTCGGCGTCGCCGCCGTGCTGGGTGCCGCGGATCTGCTGGGTCGCGCTCAGCAGCATCGCGTCGACGAGGTCCGCGACCGTGTCGACCTCGGGCTCGCCGAGGTCCCGCAGCGCGTCGCGTAGCGGCTCCTGCAGGGCGAGGTGGAACTCCTGCAGGGGCCCGTGCAGGATCGCGGGGTCCACCACCGAGCCCAGCGCGCGCGCGACACGCTGCTCCGAGCCGGAGAAGAAGGCGACGTTGCTCTCGACGTACGCCCAGACCCGCGTGCCCGGCGTGGGCGCCGCGGCGATGGCCGCGCGGATGCGGTCGGCCCAGCCGGGGAAGACGTCGGCGACGACCTCCGCCATGAGGTCGTCACGCGACCGCACGTACTGGTACACGCTGGAGCGCGCGAGACCGGCCCGCGCCCCCACCTCCGCGAGGGAGGGGGCGAGGCCGGTCTCGGCGAGGAGGTCGCGTGCCGCATCGAGGACGGCCCGCCGCTGACGAGCGCGGTGCTCGGCGACGGTGGCGGCGTTGATGCGCGGCACGGGGACCTCCGTGGTCTCAGTCGGTGTGCGGGAGAAGTCGACCGTCCATCATCTCCAGAACCCGGTCGCAGTGGTGCAGCACGTCATGATCGTGCGTCACCATGACCGTCGCCACACCGTGCTGGTGCGCCTCACGGGCCAGCAGCGCGACGACCTCCTGGCTGCGGGCGCGGTCCAGGGCCGCCGTCGGCTCGTCGACGAGCAGCAGCCGCGGACGGGTCATGAGCGCACGCGCGATGCCCACGCGCTGACGCTCACCGCCGGACAGCTGGTGCGGACGCCGCGTGGCGCGCTCCGCCATGCCGACCTCCTCGAGCAGCTCCATCGGGTCACGCGGGTCGGTGACCGCGCCGAGGTGCAGCGGCAGGCGCAGCTGGTCGATCGCGGTCAGGGCGGGCAGCAGGTTCCCGCTCTGGAACACGAAGCCGATCTGCGTCCGGCGGATGGCCGCCAGGCGCCGCGGCGTGGCCGCGACGAGGTCGGCCTCGCCCACGGACACCTCGCCCGAGTCCGGGCGGGTGAGCCCGCCGGCCACGGCGAGCAGGCTGGACTTGCCCGCACCCGAGGGGCCGACGACGGCCAGGAGCTCACCGGGCTCGACAGTCAGGCTCACGTCGTCGAGCGCCGTGACGGTGCTGTCGCCGTCGCCGTGCGTGAGCGTCACGCCGGCCATGAACAGACCCGCGCGGGTGGTCACCGGGGTGGCGGTCATCGGTTGCCTCCAAGTGCGGTCAGGGGGTCGACGCGGGTGATGCGGGTGACGGCGGAGGCGGCGCCCACCATGCCGAGCACGACGAGCGCCACGCTGGCGGCCACGATGGGCGCCGGCTCGAGCGCGAACGGCATGGCGGTCGCGGAGACGCTCGCGCCCAGCAGCAGCCCGATGCCCACGCCGAGCGCGGTGGAGCCGAGCAGCAGGATCGCGGACTGGGTCAGGCTGTCCCGCAGCAGGTAGCGCGTGCTGGCGCCCATGGCCCGCAGCACCGCGATCTCGTTCTTGCGCTGGATCGTCACGACCGTGAAGAACGCGCCGACGACGAGCGCCGAGATCGCGTACAGGAAGAACTGGATGAGCTGCAGCGTGGACGTCTCGGCCGTGAAGCCGGGCGATGCGGCGAACGACTGGGTGAGCGTCAGCGAAGTCATCCCCGCGGCGCCGTCCACGGCCGCCAGGTCGGGCCCGGCGCCGTCGTTGCGCACGGCGATCGCGCTGACCTCCTGGTAGGCGTGCTCGGGCACGGCCTCACCGGGGCGGACGCCCGCGCGGATCTCCTGCCAGGTGGGCAGGTCCACGTAGCCGACGTCGACGTGGCCGAACGTGTGCTGGCCGCCGACGAAGCCCACGACCTCGAGCTCGGTGCCGACCTGGTCGATGGTGACGACGTCACCGACGGCCACGCCCTCGTCGAGCAGGGTGTCGGGGAGCACGATCTGGCCGGCGCCGGTCAGGGCGCTGCCGGACTCGGCCTCGGGCGCGAGCCACGAGTCACGCTCGACGCCGAACAGGGCGAGGTCGAGGTCGAGCCCGCCGTCGGTGCGCGTGTTCACCAGCGACAGCCCGAACGGGCCGGCGTCGGCGACGCCGTCGGCGGCGCGCCACGTCTCGGCGGCGTCGACGTCGACGACCGAGCGCGTGAACGCCGCCGTCTTGTCCACGTCCTGCTGGAAGGCGAACGAGGACACGGGCAGCTGCTTCAGACCGGAGACGCCGTCGTTGACGAGACCGACCGACAGCCCCGACAGGAGCACCATCAGCACACCGATCAACGCCACGACCGAGCCCATCAGGGCGAAACGTCCACGGGCGAACGAGAGCTCACGCAATGCGAGGAACACGGCTACCCACCTACTCTTGTCGACACCGTGTCGGCAAGAGTAGGCACGCACTGCCGGGGTTGTCGACATGATGTCGGCACGTGTGATCAGCGCGACGCGCGGTCGCGGCCGACGCGGCTGCGACCCACGTCGACACCGCCCACGCCGACGTGCGGGCGGTCCGGTCCTCACCGACGGGGCTGCTGACGCGTCCCCGTCGAGCGCACCTCGGAGGACCGGGCGACGACGACAGTTGATGGCGTGCCAACTTTCGGCCGATGCTCCCGCGGTGCTCGCGCGCCAGGCTGGCACCCCGACCTCGGAAGGGCGCGACGATGCCGACGAACCCACGGACACCGGTGCTGGCGCTGCTCCGGCCGCACCGCCGTCGACTCCTCGCCGCCGCCGTCGTCACCCTGGCCGCGAGCGGGCTCGCGCTCGTGCAGCCCGCCGTGCTCCAGAGCCTCGTCGACACGGCCGGGACGCACGCGCCGCCTCTGACACTCGTCGGTGTGCTCGCGCTCGCCGTCGTGGCGGAGTCGCTGTGCCGGGGCGCTGCGGTCTACCTCGTCATGTCCGCGTCCGAGTCCGTCACGCTGGACCTGCGCGCGACCCTCGCGCAGCACGCGCTGCGCCTCCCGCTACGTCGGCTCGAGACCACGCGGCGCGGCGACCTCGTCACACGACTCACCGCCGACACCTCGCTGGTCCGGCAGGTGCTCGCGGCCGGGATGATCGAGGTCGCGTCGTCGGCCGTCCTGGTCGTCGGGTCCCTCGTCATGATGTCCCTGATCGACCCCCGCCTGACCGTGCTCACGGGCGTGCTCATCGCGCTCGCCATCGTCATGATCACGCCGTTCGCCAGACGGCTGCGGGGGGCCACCGGGCGCTACCAGGCGTCGCTCGGCGTGCTCGGCGCGGAGTTCGACTCCGCTCTCAGCTCCATCCGGCTGGTGCGGTCCTACGCCGCCGAGGACGGGCGGACGGCGCGGATCGCCACCGACGCGCGCCGCTCGTGGGGCCTCGGGCTGCAGGTCGCGCGGCTCAGCGCCGCCGTCGAGCCCGTGATCGGGATCGCAACGCAGGGCGCGCTCCTCGCCGTCCTGCTCGTCGGCGGGATCCGCGTCGGGAACGGCGAGCTCACGCTCGGCGCACTGGTCGCGTTCCTCGTCTACCTGTTCATGGTGATCCTGCCGACCGCTCAGCTCCTCGGGGCGCTCACCCGCATCCAGGCCGGCGTGGCCGCCCTCGCCAGGGTGGACGAGCTGATGCAGGAGCCCACCGAGCCGCAGGGCGGGCTGCCGTGCGCGGGGCCTGGCGGGGTGGTGCCCGCGCTCGAGCTCGTGCGGGCCAGCTTCGAGTACGAGCCGGGCCGGGGGTTGTACGACGTCGACCTGGTCGTGCCCAGCGGCCAGCACACTGCGATCGTCGGCCCGTCCGGATCGGGCAAGAGCACTCTCCTGTCGCTCCTGCAGAGGCTGTACGAGCCGACCGACGGTGAGCTGCGGGTGTTCGGCGACCCCGCCGCACTCCTCGACGCCCGGTCGCTGCGGCGCAGGATCGACTACGTGGAGCAGAACGCGCCCGCGCTCGCGACCTCCCTGCGGGACAACCTCCTGCTCGCCGATCCCGGGCTCGACGACGCGACGATGCTCAGGGCTCTCGCACGGGTCGGCCTCGCCGGTGCGGCAGAGCGTGGTCTGGAGCTGACGATCGGAGACGGCGGCATCGCACTGTCGGGCGGGGAACGGCAGCGCCTCGCGTGGGCGCGGCTGCTCCTGTCGAGCAGCGACGTCGTGCTCCTGGACGAGCCGACGTCGAACGTCGACACCGCGACGGAGAGCGTCTTCGACGCACTCGTGCAGGACCTGCTCGCGCAGCGCACCGTCGTCACCGTCTCGCACCGGCTGGTCGCCGTTCGGTCCGCGCACCAGATCGTCGTCGTGGACGAGGGTCGGATCGTCGGGCAGGGCACGCACAGCGAGCTCCTCGACGACTGCCCGACGTACCGCGACCTCGTCGCCCACGACGCTGCGCGACTGTCGGCGGCCGCGGACCCGGCGCGCCGCTAGGTCCTCAGCGGGAGGGCTCGCGCGGCGTGACGCCGTGCACGACCAGGGCGATCTGGACCCGGTTGACCAGCCCCAGCTTCGTCAGGATGCGGGACACGTTCGTCTTGACGGTCGACAGGCTCATCGTCAGCTGCACCGCGATCTGCTGGTTCGACAGGCCGGCCGCCACCGCCTCGGCGATCTCGACCTCACGCGGCGTGAGCGCACCGCGCCACTCACTCGTATCGCCTCGCGGCATGATCCCCGCGGCCGTCACCGCCTCGATCATCGTCCGGGTGACGGACGGCGACAAGGTCGCCTCACCGGCCGCCGCTCGGAGCACGGCGGCCACCACCTGGTCCGGCTCCGCTCGCTTGTCCAGGTAGCCGGCCGCGCCGGCCTGGAGCGCCGTCAGCACGTGCGCGTCGGCGACGTGGTTCGACAGCACGATCATCGGGGGCGGCTGACTCATCCGCGCACGGACGCGACGAATCGCGGTGATGCCGTCCGACAAGGGCATCTCGATGTCCATGAGGACGACGTCGGGCCGCTCGGCGACGATGACCGTCTCCGCCTGCGCGCCGTTCTCCGCCTCGCCCGCCCAGGCGACCTCCGGTGCGGACTCGAGCAACGCCCGCAACGCAGCGCGGACGAATCGGTCGTCATCGACGACGAGAACGGCGATCCCGCCAGGCTCCGACATTGCCGGTGGTTCCTTCGCTCGCGACTTATGTGTCGTGACAGGGGGTCGAACGATGTCCCAGCACCGCGGACAGTACCGGAACGCGTGTCCAAAAGGGGAATGTGCGGCATTCCCGGCGTCGTGAGACTCGAAGCGTGATCGAGGTGGAGCACGTGACGAAGACCTACCGGGGGCGGCGCGTCCTGACGGACGTGGACCTGACGTGCGTCCCCGGGACGATCACGGGGTTCCTCGGCCCGAACGGTGCGGGCAAGTCCACGACCATGCGGATCGTGGTCGGTCTCACGCGCCCCGACTCGGGCACCGCCCGGGTGTGCGGGACGCCGTTCCGCGAGCTGCGCAACCCGGGGCGTGTCGTCGGGATCCAGCTCGACTCGCGTGCACTGGCCTCCGCGCGGACCGGGCGCGAGAACCTCCTGCTGGCCGCCAGGACGATGGGCCTGGCCCAGGTCGACCTCGACGAGGTCCTCGGCCGCGTCGGTCTCGCCGGTCACGGCGACCGGCGGGTGGCCGACTACTCGCTCGGCATGCGCCAACGGCTCGGGATCGCGCAGGCCCTGCTGGGCGAGCCCGAGGTGCTCATCCTCGACGAGCCGGCCAACGGCCTCGACCCCGCGGGCATCGTCTGGATGCGCACGATCCTGCGCAGGTTCGCCGACGACGGCGGGACGGTCCTGCTCTCGTCGCACCTCCTGCACGAGGTCGAGCGCACCGCTGACCACCTCGTGCTCGTCAACGAGGGCGTCGTGGCGGCCAGCGGCCCCACGCGTGAGCTCACCGCCTCAGGCTCGACGCGCGTCAGCGCGCGCGAGCTCGATCGGCTCCACCAGGCCCTCGCCGAGCGCGGGCTGACGGTCCGACGGGACGACGACGTGCTGGTCGTCGACGCGCAGACCGCAGCGGTCAGCCGGGTCGCGCTCGACGAGCGCGTCGAGCTCACCGAGCTCACGCAGCACGCTGGCGGCGGGCTCGAGGAGCTCTTCCTGCGGATCACAGGCGAGGAGGCGGCATGAGCACCGTGCACGCGCCGGCGCCCGCGCGCTCGGCGACCTCGACGCCACCCGTCCTCCTCACAGACCTCGTGCGCGTCGAGCTGCGCAAGCTCGTCGACACGCGCGCGGGGGTCTGGCTGCACGCCACCGTCGCGCTCCTGTGCGCGGCCGTCGCCGCCGCGGCCTTCGCCCTGCCTGCCGAGGAGGTCGTCGGGACCGCGTTCGTCGCGTACGGCGGCGCCGTGGCCTCCCTGCTGCTGCCGGTCACCGCGATCCTCGCACTGACGACCGAGTGGTCCCAGGGGAGCGTCCTGACCTCCTTCGTCCTCGTCCCGCACCGCTCGCGTGTCGTGGGCGCGAAGCTCGTCGCGATCCTCGCGTCCGCCACCGTGTTCTCGGCGTTCGTCCTCGCCCTCGCCGCCCTGGCCACACCGCTGGCTCGCGCCCTCGTCGGGGCCCCAGCCGGCCGCTGGGACGTGGGCGTCGAGCACTCGCTGACACTGTGGCTCGGCATCGTGCTGTCGATGCTCATGGGTGCGGCCTTCGGCGCGCTCGTGATGAACCCGGCAGGCGCGATCGTCGTGTACCTCGTCCTGCCGTTCGCGTGGTCGGTGGTGGGCCAGCTCGTCGACGGGGCCGACGACGTGGCGCAGTGGCTCGACACGTCGATCACGTACAGCCGCCTCCTCGAGGGCGCCGTCGAGACCGGTGGGCAGTGGCAGCAGATCGCTGTCTCGACACTCGTCTGGGTGCTCCTGCCCCTCGCGGCGGGTCTCGTACGGCTCGGCCGTCGGGAAGTGCGATGAGCGCCGTGCGACCCGAGCGGGTCACCCTGCGCGCCGTCCGCGACGACGACCTCGCGCTGGTCGTCGAGTGGTTGGGTGCCGACTCGCGCGGCGCCGCCATGACCTCGGACATCCGGGAGAACGCCACCGTCGAGAAGGTGCGCGAGGCGATCGTCGCCGGCCTGCAGCTCCGCCTCGTGGTCTCCCGGGACTCGGGTCCCGTCGGGATCGTGACCTGGCGTGGCCGCGGCCACCCGCGTTCCTACGAGATCGCCGTGCTGATCGGCGATGCCGACCTGTGGAGCACAGGGCTGGGCGCCGAGGCAGTCCTGCGTGCGGTCGACTACCTGTTCATGACCCTCGACGCCGAGCGCGTCGGCGTGCTCACGGGTTCGTTCAACCCGTACACGAGCCCCGCTCTGGTCCGGGGCGGGTTCACGCTCGAGGGCGTCCTGCGCCACTTCTACTACGTCGACGGGGAGTACTACGACGCGCTCGCCTGGTCGATGCTCCGGTCGGAGCACGCGCACGTGCTGCGCGCGGCGCAGGGCACACCCGCCGCGTACCGCCCGCTGATCGCCGTCGAGGACAAGGCACGCGCAGCCCACGTCGTCGAGCGCGTCCTGTCGGAGACCGGCTTCGTCGCGGACCGCCGCGCCCGCGCCGGGTCCGCCGAGCGGCGGGACGTCTCGTGAGCCTGAACCTCGAGGCGTGCTCGCTCGGCGACCCGCTGCACTTCAGCGCACCGAGCCGCTGGTCCCCACCGTGGGACCAGCCCCTGGCGTGCACCGAGCTGCTCACGGACCCGACGTGGTCGACGAGGACCTTCGACGTCTGGCGGGCGTATGAGCCGGCCGACGCTCCGGTCGTCGACCAGGGCTGGAAGATCCACGTCTCCACGACGGTGGACACCGCGCAGCGCGTGGTCGCACTCGTGGGCCGGCACTGCCAGGAGCACCGGATCCCGTGGAAGCACGCGCTGTCGCTCGCGATGGTGGTGTCCGCGAACGGGCGCAGCTGTCACCGCGCGTCCTCCGGTAAGTCGATCGCCGTGTACCCACCCGACCTCGACGCGTTCGTCGCCACCGCGGACTCTCTCGCCGAGCTCCTCCGGGGCGAGCCCGGCCCGTACGTCCTGTCCGACCGGCAGTGGGTGCCCGACGCGCCGGTCTACTTCCGCTACGGGGCGTTCCGTGCACTGCAGGCCTGGACCGAGGACGGGCGCCGGGTCCCGGCCCTGCGCGTGCGTGGCGAGCTCGTCGAGGACGACCGTCACGTGCCCTACCGGAACCCCCGCGGCATCGACGTGCCCGACCAGATCCGCGCCCGGACCACGCCGCACGCCCTGCCGGACGACCTGCCCGTCACTCTCGTCGAGGCGGTGCAGCACTCGGGCTGCGGTGGGGTCTACCGCGGCCGGCTCCGGGCGGACGAGTCCCCCGTGGTCGTCAAAGAGGCCCGGCCCTGGACGGGCGGCACGCCGATGATGGCGGCGTCCATCGAGCGCCTGGCGCACGAGGCGCGCGTCCTCGACGAGCTCGGCGGGGTGGGCACGCCCCGGCTCCGGGCGACGTTCACGCTCGACGGCCACCTGTTCGTCGCCGCCGACCAGGTCCCCGGGGTGAACCTCCGGCACTGGGTCGCGGCCCATCACCCCCAGCTCACCGCGCATCCCACGCCGCACGCCCTGGATCAGTACGCACGGGACTGCGCGCGCATCAGCGACGGGCTGACGCGCGCTGTCGCCGGCATGCACGCCGCCGGCTGGGCGCACAACGACCTCCACCCCGGGAACGTGATCGTCGGTCCCGAGCTCGACGTCCGCCTGGCGGACCTCGAGTTCGCGAGCCACCCCGACAGCACCGAACGCCCCGGCATGGACTGCGCCGGGTTCGCCCGCGCCGACGGGACTGCGCGTGACCGGGACCTGTTCGGCCTCCTCATGATCCAGGCGTGGATGTGGCACCCCGGCGTCGGCCCCCTCGTCGAGCTCGTGCCCGAGACGCTGGACCAGCACACGGAGATCGCCGCCCGCTGGTTCGGGGCGGCGGCAGCGCCCGTGCGGGCCGCCGCCGCGGCGTACGCGCGGTCCGGCCGGCGCGCGCGGGTCGCCGAGCGCACACGCCACACGATCCACCCCGCAGGCCCGGCGGTCACCGTCGCCGACCTCGTCGCCTACCTGTCGGAGGTCGCGACTCCCGACGAGCAAGTCCTGTTCCCCGGCGGCACGCCCGTCCACTCCTCGACGTTGGACTCCCTCAGCCTCGCGCACGGCACCGGCGGGATCCTGCTCGCGCTCGTCGGCGCGGGCGAGCAGGTGCGCCCCGAGTGGGTCGAGCACTTCGCACGCACCACCGATGCGCCGCCCTCGCCCCTGTCGTCTCCGGGGCTGTGGGACGGCTGGACCGGCGTCGCGCTGGCCTGGGCGCTCCTCGGCGACGAACGCCGCGCGGACCTGGCGCTCGGCCGCGCACGCGCCGCGCTCGACGGGTGCACCGACCCCACCGTGTGGTCCGGGCTCGCCGGGCACGCGTGGGGGCTGCTGGGGATCGCGAAGGTCACCGGCGACAGCTCCTTGCGCCACGCCGCGCGTCGCGTGCTGGGCGCACTCGCGCACGATGCGGATGGGTGGGCCGGGCGCGCCGGTCCGCCCGGCCTCCTGCACGGACCGTCCGGCATCGGGGACGTGCTGGCGGTCGCCGCCGTCGAGCTCGACGAGCTCGGCTGGTCCGCCGCTGCCGCCCGCCTGGTCGAGCGCGACGTGAGTCGGTGCGTCCGTGGCGCGACCGGGACGCTCGACCTCACCGACGCCGGCACGAGCCTGCCCTACCTCGGCCACGGCTCCGTCGGCGTCGCACTCGCACGACGGCAGGTCGGACGGACCCTCGGGCGCAGCCCCGACGACGTGGACTCCTCGCTCCTGCGGGCCGGGATGGTCGACCTCATGGTCGAGCCGGGCCTGATCCACGGGCGCCTCGGCATCGCGTACGCGCTGCGTCTGCTCGGCACCCGCGACGAGTCACCCGACGCGGCGGCCGCACGCCGGTGGGCCACGGTCCACACCGACAGCCTGCCGCTGTACGCGGTCGGCGTGGGACGCGGCATCGGCATCGTCGGGCGCGGCGGCGGGCGTCTGTCCGCCGACCTCGCCACCGGCGCGGCAGGCGCGGTCGCCGTGCTGAGCCACGCCGAGCGGCCCGCGCTCATCGATCTCCTGCTCGGCCAGAGCCTCGACCTGTCCCACCCCCAGATGTCCGGGCAGCGAACTGCTGATCACGGACTGACCAGGTAAGCCCCGACGAACGACGAAAGGAGATCGCCATGGCTGTTCTCGAGCTCCAGGCCCTCGAGGCCGAGCAGACGGAGACCGCTCAGGTCCGCGGATCGTCTCTCAGCTGGTCCTGCTGAAGTCGTGGGCCC
>NZ_LFKW01000065.1:11673-16073 GCF_001040865.1 Cellulomonas sp. A375-1
GACGGGAGTCACCGTGCCTCACCCGCCCGCACTCGCGGTCGCCAGCCCGCGCAGCCAGCTCACGCACGCCGCTCTCGCGCGTGCCACCTCCACCGCTGCCACGGCCCTCCATGCGGCCGGCGTCCGAGCCGGGGACCGGGTCGGTCTGTGCATGCCGAACTCGCCCGCTCTCGTCGTGGCGTTCCTCGCCCTCGCGCGGCTCGACTGCTCGATCGTGCTGCTGGACGAGCGAGGCTTCGGTTCGCTCGCCGAGGCCGTCGCACTGACCGGCGCCACGCGCCTGGTGCTCTCGCGTGAGACCTGCGCCACCGAGGCGGCCGATCGAGCCGGGTGCCCGACGATCGACGGCGACGGCCTCGCCGCGCTCGCACACGGGCTCGTCGACGACGTGGCCGACGACACGCTGCGGCTCGAGGAGCTCGGCTCCTGGCCCTGGGCCGACCGTCCGGACGGGCTCACCCTCGTCACGTCGGGATCCACCGGCAGGCCCGACGTGGTCCCGCGCAGGCCGCGCGACTTCATCGCGAACCTGCGCCGGACCCACGACGTGATCGGCTACCGGCCGGACGACGTGCTCGCCCCGCTCCTGCCCCTGACGCACCAGTACGGCTTGTCGATCCTCCTGCTCGGGATCGTGCTGCGGCTGACGGTCGTCGTGGGTCCGCACGACCGCGTCCTCGAGGCGCTGCGGCTCGCGCGGCGGTTTCGCGCCACCGTCGTCGATGCCACGCCGCAGGCGCACGACGCGGTGCTGCGCGCGGTCGAGACAGGACGCATCGAGGCCGCCGGCCTGGACTCCGTCCGGCACTGGTGCGTGGGGGGTGGCCCCGTCGCGGCATCCCTGCAGCAGCGCGCCCAGCGGGTGCACGGATCGCTCCTGCTCGACGGATACGGCTCGACCGAGCTCGGCAACGTCGCACACGTACGACCCGACGATCCCGCACGGTTGCGTGCGCTGCCCGGGATCCGGCTTCGCGTCGTCGCCCCGGACGGCGACGAGCTCCCCCCTGGGGCGTGGGGGCATCTGCTCGTGCTGACGCCCGACGCGGGAGCAGGGACGTGGCACCCGACGGGCGACCTCGCAAGCCTCGAGACGGACGGCACGCTCGTCGTCCGGGGCCGTCACGAGGCAGTCCTGCGCAACGGTCTGGTGGTCTATCCGGCCGCGGTCGAGCGAGCCGCCGCAGAGGCCGGCATCCTCGGCGCCTGCGTCACCACCACCCACCCGGCCACGGCTCAGGACCGCCTCGTGCTGGTCGTCGAGGACCGGCTCCGCCACGGGCCGGGGTACTGGCAGCGCCGGGTGCGCGACGCCGTTCCCCCGTCGGTGCGCCCGGACCGCGTCGTCGTGCGTGACCACCTGCCGCGCACACCGGTCACGCACAAGATCGACCGGCGTCGGATCCGGGACTTCGTCGCGGTCCTCGACGGCGGGGTCAGGGACGAGCAGTTCACGTCCGTCCCCTTCCCGATGCGCATCGAGGCGCTGCATCGGGTCCGCGAGCACCTCACCGCGCGATCCGACGAGGTCGTCCAGCTCCTGCTGCCGTACTCCTCCCGCGAGGCGGCGCACATCGAGCTCGACGCGACCCTGTCCGCTCTCGCCGGCGCCGAGGCCGAGGTCGTCATGCACCGTCCGCCGGTCGTGCCCACGTCGTGGGTCCACATGCCGTCGAACGTCCTGCTGTACTCGTACGCGCTCTACGTGCTCATCCCGGCGCTGTTCACCGAACGCCTCGTCCTGCGGCCGTCGTCGCGCGTGCACGAGGCGACGGTCGCGCTGCACCGCGCGCTGCAGGCCGTGCACGGCCTGCCCGTCACGCTGGTCGCCGGCACGCAGGCCGAGCTCGTGCGGAGCCGCGGCAGTGCCCCGGGCACCATCGTCTTCACCGGCAGGTACCCGAACGCCGAGGAGGTGCGCCGGACGCTCGCGCCCGGCCAGCTCATGCTCTTCTTCGGTCAGGGCACCAACCCGATCCTCGTCGGCGAAGGTGCCGACGCCGCCGCCGCCGCGCGTGACGCCGTACGGATGCGCCTGCTCAACTCCGGCCAGGACTGCTTCGGGCCGGACCTGCACCTGGTGCACCGGGCGGTCGCCGACGAGTTCGTGCTCACGGTCACCGACCTGCTCGCGACCCACACGCTCGAGTCGATCGTCACCGCGGGATCGGACCACGTGCCCATCGCTGACCCGCTGGTGCTGCGCGACGTGATCGAGCACGTCGGCCGGCACCGCGCGCACGTCCGCTGGGGAGGTCGCGTCGACCTGCGACGCATGCTCGTCGAGCCGACCGTCCTGGTGTGGGACGTCGTCGACGCACCCGAGTGCTCCGAGGTCTTCGCACCCGTGCTGAACATCGCGGTGTACGACGACGAGCACCAGGTGCGCGAGGTGCTCGGCTCCGAGTTCTACCGTGAGCGATCCATGTGCGCCTCGCTGTACGGCGCCTCGGACGCGCTCGCTGCCTGGTGCTCCGACCGGATGACGACGTCGGTCGACGCGAGCATCGTCGCCACCGACGACCCCAACCAGGCGTTCGGCGGCGTCGGGGGCATGGCGAACTACGCCGCGTGGGCCGGCCGTACCGAGATCGGCCCGCTGCTCATCTCCGAGGCCGTGAGCCGCTGGTTCAGCGCCGAGCTTCCCGAGCCCACGCCGCTCGCGCCGCAACCACTTCGTCGATCGACGCCCTGAGACCAGAGGAGACATCATGACGGTCAGGGTCACCGGCCTGGGAGCGTTGTCGCCCCTCGGCGTCGGGATGGCGGACAACTGGGACGCCTTGCTGCGCGGCACGGTCGGGATCACCCGCATCACCGCGTTCGACCCGCTCGAGTTCCGCGTGCACATCGCGGGCGAGGTCGTCCCGTTCGACGCCGCCGAGGTGCTCCCTCCACAGGACGCGCGACGGCTGGACTCGTACGCCCAGTTCGGCGTGGTCGCGGGCATCCAGGCTGTCGAGGACTCCGGGCTCGACCTCGCCGCAGTCGACCCGACGCGCTTCAGCATCGTGGTGGGTACCGGGTACGGGTGCACCGCGGCGAACACCGAGGCCGTCCGGCTGCTCGACCGGTCCGGCCCCGCCCGCTTCACGCCCGCGCCCGCCGTCTACGGGGCGCAGGACATCGTCGCGGCGTACCTCTCGCTGCGGTGGGGCGCGCTCGGCGAGAGCCTGTGCCTGAGCGCGGCGTGCGCCTCCGGGACGGTCGCGATCGGTCAGGCGATGCGCCAGATCGAGTGGGGTCTCGCGGACGTAGTCGTGGTGATCGGAGCCGACGGCGCCGTGACGCCGCGCGACCTCGCGGTCGTGTGCGGCTCACGGGCGCTGACCGCGACGCACAACGACGACCCGAAGTCGGCGTGCCGGCCCTTCGACCGCGACCGCGACGGCTTCGTGCTCTCGGCCGGTGCTGGCGCGCTCGTGCTCGAGAGCGCCGAGCACGCGGCGCGGCGCGGCGCGTCCGTACGGGCGTCGCTGGTCGGGTACGGGGCCGCGTCGGACGCCCACCACCTCACCGCACCGCACCCGGAGGGCCGCGGGGCGGTGACCGCGATGCGCCGTGCGCTCGCGTCCGCCGGACTCGAGCCGGGAGCGGTCGACCACGTCAACGCGCACGGCACCGGGACGCCCAAGAACGACGAGGTCGAGGCTCACGCCCTCAGAACCGTCTTCGGGGACCACGTGGGTGCTGTCGCCGTGACCTCGACGAAGTCCATGACGGGTCACATGATCGGCGCGGCGGGCACGTACGAGGCTGCCGCGACCGTCCTCGCGTGCGCCGAGGGCCGGGTCCCTCCGACCATGAGCTGCCCCGACCCGGAGTTCGACTTCCTCGACGTGGTGCGCGACGAGGCACGGGCGACACCCGTCACGTACGCGTTGACCAACTCGTTCGGGTTCGGTGGGCACTGCGCGACCGTCGTCGTCGGACCACCCGATGCGTGACGCCGACCGCAGCTGGTGGGACGAGGCGGCGGACGAGCTCGTCGCCGCGGGCATCGACCAGGTCTTCGCGCTGCCCGGTGACGACATGCTCGCCCTCGGCGCTCTCGACGCCCGAGGTGTCGGGGTCGTGCTCGCGCACTCGCAGCGCACCGCGGTCCACATGGCGTTGGGGTACGCGGCGACGACCCGTGGCGTCGGTGTCGTCGTCGTCGGCCGCGGCCCCGGCATCGCGGGCGCGTTGGGCGCGATGCTCGAAGCGGCGACGGGCAGCACGCCTCTCGTCGTGCTCTCCGGCGGCGCTCCGCTCGGTGAGGCGCATCCGCAGACCTTCCAGTACGCGCCGCAGCTCGAGCTGGTCCGCCCGCTGTGCCGCAGCGCCGTCCGCGTCGAGACCTCGGGCGAGGTCCGCGCGCGGGTGGCCCAGTCGCTGCTCGTCGCGGCGGGACCGCCGGC
>NZ_LFKW01000065.1:16155-22751 GCF_001040865.1 Cellulomonas sp. A375-1
CGCAGTGGCGGTGACGCGTCCCGCGCGCGCGCACGACCCTGGTGCGGTGCCGCCACCGCCGGTCCTGCGGGAGGCACGTCGCCCCGTCATCCTCGCGGGTGGCGGCTGCCAGGCACTGCCCCGCGGCGCGCTCACGGCATGGTCGCAGTCGTGGGGAGCGCCCGTGGTGTGCACCGCGAGCGGCCGCGGGGTCGCCGACGAGCACAGCGACCTGTACCTCGGCGTCGCGGGCCTCTACCTGCACCCGGAGGCGCGCCGAGTGCTCGCGGACGCGGACGTCGTCGTCACCCTGGGCACGCGGCTCGAGGACACGGCCACCATCGGCCTGCCGGTGGCACCGCAGACCATCCAGGTGAACGTCGAGGTCGCCGACTTCGACGTCTCTCGTCCCGGAGCGCTGGTCCAGGCGGACGTCCGTTCGGTCGTCGGTCACTGGGCCCGGCCCGACGCGGTGGACGCGCAGTGGACGAGCCGTGTCCTGGCAGCCGGCGGGGCGCTGCAGGCGTGGGCGCAGGAGCGCGTCGCGACGAACCCCGTGGCCGCAGTCGTGTCCGCCGCGGTCGCGGGGTTGCCACCGGGCTCGACGTTCTGCCAGGAGAACGGCCTGATGGACATCTGGTCGTACCTGTTCCCAGTGACGCGGCTCCCGCCGGAGGTCGACATGATCGTCCCCTCGGAGCAGACGACCCTCGGGTTCGGCTGCGCCGCGGCCGTCGGCGCTCGGCACGCGCGCAGGGGCGACGGCGGGGTGGTGCTCGTCGTCACGGGGGACGGTGCCGCGGCGACGCTGGGCCAGGACCTCGACGCCCCTGCACCGGGCGCGCGCGGCGTCGTCCTCGTCGTCCTCGACAACGCCGGGTTCGGGTGGCTCGAGGCGCAGGACCGTCGCGTCAACGGCGTGCACGGACGGTTCGTGGACATCGCCCGTCCCAGGCTCGCGAGCGCCGCGGTCGCGCAGGTCACGATCAGCCCGGGCGACGTCGCCACCGTGCGCGCGGCCGTCGCGGGCGTCGCATCGGGAGAGATCCGGGTGGTGCGCGTCCCCTGCTCGCTGGAGGACGGCCCGCCCGTCGTGGACGACGTCTGGTGACCGCTCGGGTCGTGGTCGTGGGCGCCGGCCCGAGGACCGCCGGGCTCCTCGGGGCGCTGGCGTCCACGCTGCCCCGCGACGTCGAGGTGACGGTCGTGGACCGCGGTCCGCAGGCGTCGTCCCCGTGGGACGCCGGCCAGGCCGCGCACGTGCTCTCCAACTCGTACGCCCGCGACATCACGCTGACCCGTCCGGGCGTCGGCGTCGGCACCTTCCTCGAGTGGTGCCGCGGGGTGTGCGCCACCGACCTGGCCCGGACCGGGGGCGAGCCCGAGGAGCTCGTGCGCGAGGCGCGGGGGATGTCGGAGCTGGACTTCGCCAGCCGCGGGCTCGTCGGCTCGTACGTCGCTGCGGTCATCGCGGACGCGACCGCGCGCGCGCCGTTCGCGACCCGCTGCACGGCCGGTGACGTGGTCCGCGTCCGTCCTGGGTCGGCACCCCGCGTCGACCTGGCGGACGGCCGGACGCTCTCGGCGGACGTCGTCGTCCTCGCGACCGGGGACGACGACCCCGGACCCCCTGTGCTCGGCGCGTCGGGCCCGCGGACCCTCGACGCCCTGACGCCGGGGCAGCCGGTCCTCGTGCGGGGCATCGGGCTGACGTTCCACGACGTGCTCGCAGCGGTCACCGTCGGTCGTGGCGGCCGCTTCGAGCACGCCCGCGCCGGCCTGAGGTACGTGCCGAGCGGGGCCGAGCCGCAGGTGTGGGCGACCTCGCGGACCGGGGTGCCTCTCGGCCCGAAGCTCGCCCCGATCGCGCTCACGAGCAGCACTCTGGGGTGGGACGACGGCCTCGCGCTCCTCCGGCAGTGCACCGACGTGCCCGCCGCGCACCGAGCCGTGCTCGACCTGCTCGCACGCGTCCTGTCCACGACAGGCCGCGACCTGCTCCTCGCCCAGCTCAAGGGCGTGGGCTCGACGGCCCACGAGGCCCGCCGCCACCTCGCCGCGCAGGTGCGCTCGATCACTGCACCTGAGCCCGAGCGACTCGCTGCGCAGTCGTGCGTACTGGCCACGCTCGAGGCGATCGCCGGCCCCGTCCTCGCGCCGCCCTCGGGGTACCTGGAACGGGCGGCACACGCGACCGCCGCGCTGGAGTCGATCGGGGCACGCCTGACGTCCGGGCCTCCGGCCCGACGCACCCGTGAGCTCGCGGCGCTCGTCGACCAGGGGGTCGTCGTCCTCGCCGGGGCCGAGGAGGGCATCGTGCCGGACGCCGACGGCTGGACGCTCAGGACCCGGTCGGGTGAGCGCGTCACCGGCTTCCCCGCCTTCGTCGACGCACGCGTCCATCCCCGCCGCGCCCTCTGGGCCACCGGTCCCGGCTGGCCGCGCACGCCCGGCGGTCGCCTCGACGTCGACCCGACGACCATGCGGCTGCGCGCGGCGGCCGGCGAGGACGAGCACGCCGTCTTCGTGGTCGGCCCGTCGGGCGCGGGGGCGATCGCCGCACTGCCGCGGCCCGGCGGGCCCGAGACCTTCTTCCAGCAGAACGACGCGCTCGCGTGCGCCGTCGCCGACCTGCTCAGCTCCCCGGTCGACGTCCCGCTCGTCCCTGCAGGCTCGGCGCACGACGTGTCATGACTCGGAGACGAGTCGCCGCGGTGCCGCGCGCGGCACCGTCACCGCCACGAGCCACCCGGACCCGTCGTCGGTCGGGCCGTGCTCCAGCCGGCCTGCGAACGGGGCGATCCGATTGGCGATGTTCGCCAAGCCCCAGCCACCTCGTACGCCCGTCGAGCCCTGGCGGTCGACGGCCACGGAGTTCCACGCGCGCAGCGTCATGGCCACCTGGTCGCTGCCGATCTCGAGAGTCGCGCGGCACGGGCTCGCGTGGGTCACCATGTTCGCCACCACCTCCTGCGCGACGACGTACAGGGTCACACCCGCGGGACAGCTCAGGTCAGTGCCGTGCTCCCGCAGCGTCAGGTCGACGCCCAGGCTCCGCGCGACGCGCACCGTGTCGTCAAGACGGCGCCGGCACTCCGCGAGATCGGGAGTCGTGCTCCCGTCCGCCCCGAGCTCGTCGATCATGGCGCGGACCTCGCCCAGCGTCGCATCCGCGCACGCCTTGATCTCCCGCACCGCGCGCGCCACCTGCCCGGGGTCGTCCGCGCGCATGGCGAGCGACGCCTGGAGCGACACCGCCGCGAGCCGACCCGCGACGATGTCGTGCATGTCGCGCGCCAGACGGACGCGCTCGGCGCTCACCGCGAGCGCGCTGCGCGCCTCGGACGCCTGGCGCTCGTGCCGTGCGGCCAGCTCCTGAGCGATCGAACCGGCCGCCACCTTCTGGGTCTGCTCGCGCATGCGCCGCAGGTTCTGCGCCCACCACACCGCCAGCCCGCTGAGCACGACGTTCTGCAACGCCAGGACCATGACGTGGTCCTGGCCGACCACCTGATGGACCGCGGCGGCGATCGTCGCGACGGTCACGGCGCCGGCGACGCTCCACGCACACCATCGCCACACGCCGCGCGCCTCGAGCGTCCCGACGAACAGGAGCTCGAAGAGCATCAGCATGGCCAGCGGGCCCGCATCGGCGAGCACCGCCACGAGGAGCAGCACCACGAGACCCGGGATCACGACCGCATAGCGCGCGCGGTGACGATGTGCGAGCGCGACGAGCGTCCCCGCCACGACGGCCGCCGTCGCGACAGCTGTCGAGCCGCGACCGTCGAGTGCGGCCGGCGGTCGCGCCAGCGTCAAGGCCGCGGCGGCGGCCCCGGTGCCGAGCGCCGCGCCCCATCCGGGCACGTCCCCCGGGCGCCTGTGCACCCACATTCGTGCTGCCCCCCGCATGGCCGTCATCGTGACACAGCACACACCTCGTCGGGTGAGCGACTTTGGTCGCGCCGATGGTGGGATGTGCCGGTGCGGGTTCCCCCGTAGCGTGGGGCGCTGCCGGAGGGGGCGGACATGGACGAGCTGACACCTGCGCTGGTCGCGGCGCTCGCGGGGCTGGCGATCGTGGACAGCGTGAGCCTGGGCACCCTGGGGATGCCCGTCTGGATGCTCGCCCAGCCGCGCGTGCGCACCCGTGCGGTCGTGGTCTACCTCGCGACGATCGCGGCGTTCTACTGGGCGGTCGGCGTCGCCCTCCTCGCCGGGCTGCAGGCCGTGATCGAGGGCTTCGCCGACGTCGAGAGTCGCGTGCTCGACTGGGTCCAACTGGTCGTCGGCGTCGGGCTGTTCGCCGCGAGCTTCCTGTTCGACGGCGCGATCGCACGGCGCCGGCGCGAGCGCCGCGAACGCTCGGGCCGGGTCAGCCGCTGGCAGAGGGCGCGTCAGCGGATCGTCGGTGAGGACGCCAGCCCACGCGTCGCCGCGGGCGTCGCGATCGGCGCGGGGGTCGTCGAGCTCGCAACGATGCTGCCGTACCTCGGCGCGATCGGCCTGCTCACCGCGAACGGGGTGGGGCTCGCGGCAGGATCGCTCGTGCTCGTCGGCTATGCGCTGGTCATGGTCCTGCCTGCGTCCGTGCTGCTCGTGGCCCGCCTCGCTCTGGCCCGGCAGGTCGAGCCGACGCTGCAGGGCATGAACGGCTGGTTCGAGCGTCGCGGCGGAGACGTCCTGGCGTGGACGCTCGGGATCGTCGGCTTCCTCGTCGCGACCGACGCCGTCGGTCGCCTCCAAGCCGGGTCGTGAGCCTCAGGCGCCCTTCTCAGCGATCCACTCGTCGATCGCGCGCCAGTGTCCGAACAGCCATGCCTCCTGCGCGGACCCGTCACGGGGGACGTCGTCGGGCTGCAGCGACCAGCCCTTCATCACGATGCGCTTGTCCATCGGCAGCTCGCGCCAGATGTCCCGCACGGTCACGAGCTTGTCGAGGCCCGTGTGCGCGACGAACACCACGCCCGCCTGCGGCGCCGCGTCCAGCGCCGACAACAGCCCGCCCGCGTGCGGGGCCATGACGTTGACCATCTGCTCGGCCTGCGCGGCGAGCTCGCTGCGACCCGAGCGGTGCAGCGCCTCGATGCGGCGCAGCCGGCGGCGCGGCGTGACGTTGCCGCCCTCGGGGAAGATCAGCAGCGCGTCGTCGCCGTCGAGACCGAGCGCGAGGTCGCCCACCGCGTCGGACAACGGTGGGGCGCCGTGCGGCCGCGCGCTGCGCGGGGTGATGAACTGCGCCGGCAGCCGGTTGAGCAGCACGTCGATCGCCGGGTCCCACTGGAGCGTGTCCTTCAGGACGATCCGCGGCTCGCGGTCGAACCAGTTCAGCAGCGCGTGCACGAGGATGAACGAGTCGCCGGGCCCCGCGTGCCGGCTCGCGACCACGATCGGCCTGCCCTCCAGCACGTTGCCCAGGTCCGCGTCCTCGATGTCGATCGTGAGCCGCAGCGTCTTGCTGATCTGCCAGAACAGCACGCGCAGCATCAACCCCGCGAAGCGGTAGTGCGCGCCCTGGAACGCCGGACGCCGGATGCGCCAGCCGAACCCGCTGCCCACCCACAGCACGAAGCAGACGACGAGCACGGCCGCGTCCCAGTAGAGGTAGAACACCGCCATCCACAGCACGCGCAGGATCCGCAGCCGTCCCGGCAGGAGCCACGTGATGACCGCGCCGACGAACGCCGCGAGCAGCACGCCGATCGGCAGCACCACGATCGCGAGCAGCAGGAGCACGGGGGCGAGGACCACGCGCCGCACCCACCGCGGCGGCAGACGCCAGCTCACGCGCGTGCCAGGTAGGCGCTCGTCGCGGCGTGCGCGGCGTCCATACGGGCCCGGACGGTGTCCATCCGTTTGTACGAGCTGAGCTTCTCGTCGCCCTTCGTCGGACCGCCGCTCGGCAGGATGTGCACGGTGACCCCCTCGGGGACCTCGTCGATCTCACGGGCGAACCGGTGCCTACGGGCGATCTCGAAGCTCACGCGCGCGACGTCCGAGGGCTTGTCGGGTGCGACGAGGGCCTCCTCGATGCGCCCGACCTGCAGCACGTACACGGTCGTCGCGCCGCGGCGCCACGCCTCACCGAGCGGGATCGAGTTCACGAGACCCCCGTCGACGAAGTGCTCGTCGCCGATCTGCGTCGCGGGCAGGATCCCCGGCACGGACGCCGACGCCATCACCGCGGGCACGACCGGGCCGGTGTCGAACCACTTCTCCGCGGCCCGTTCGATGCACGCCGCGGCCACCGCGAGGGGCACCGTCAGGTCCTCGAACCGGGTGTCCGCGCCGATCATCTCGGCGACCAGCTCGCGCAGCGGCCCCGGGTCGTTCAGGTGCGTGCGGGACTTGGCGAGCCGCGCGAGCTGCTTGGGCCACGAGTCCCCGTAGACCGCGGCCGCGGTCGGCGACGCCCAGGCCCGCGCGAGCCGTTCGACGACGGCCGGCGTCGGGTCGGCCGCCACCGCCGAGCCGTTGATCGCCCCGATCGAGGTCCCGACGACGAGCTCGGGCCGGATCCCGGCGTCGAACAGCGCGCGCAGCATCCCGACCTGCACGGCCCCGCGCACCCCGCCGCCACCGAGCACGAACCCGACACCCATGGCCACACCCAACCA